>JALYUN010000345.1 GCA_030853725.1 Pseudomonadota bacterium
CTGGCGATCAAGGAAATCATCGAATCCGAGTTCGCGCGCCTGGCGCGAAAGGGCATGTTCAGTTTTACTTCGGGCGGCGCGGCCTGAGCGCCGAGCCAACCAGGCAGCGATTGGGACACCACCGCACGGAACAGATCGCCGTCCTCAGCGACTTTCTGCGCCGCTGGCATCGGAATACGGTGAGGCTCAGTCCTTGCTGAGCGTCATCAGGATGTCGGCATACCAGGCGCTGTTGAGCCCCAGCGACTCGTCTTGCACCAGGTCGCGGTTGGCCATGTCCAGCCGCGCCGAGTGCACGCCCAGCAACTTCCACGGCAACGGCTTGCCGGCGGCTTCGGGGTCGCGCATCACCACCGGTGCACCGCTGGTGCCCCGGTGGGTTCGCGCATCGGTCAGGAAGTAGCCCTTGCCCTGGAAGCGGATGCCGAAGGCCGAGGCGATCATGCTCTGGCGCACCACCGGCAGGTGGTGCACGGTGTCGTGGAAGCCCAATGGGAAGCCGATGATCAGCAGCGAAGTGCCGAGTTCCACTGGCGCCGGCGGCACCATCAGGTGGGCCGGCGTGAACGGGTAGATCACGGCGCCGGCCGGCAGCGCGGCGCGGTCGATTTCGATCAGGCCGACATCGATCTCGCCGCCGCTGTCCTTGCCCTGGCGCCACAGGCTCTTGCCGTCTTGGTACGTCACGAGCGAAACACCGCCCGACTTAGACAGGTTGCTGCCGCTGGTGTGAATCTCGATCTCGAAACGGTTCGGGTGATGGTTGCTGGGCTCGTCGAAAAATACGTGCCGGCTCGTCACCAGAAACAAGCGCTGGTCGCGTTCGAAGAAGAAGCCGCTGGCGTTCGTCAACGGCGTTTGGTTGTCGAAAGTGGCGATGCGCGTGGTACTGAACAGCAGCGTGTCGATCACCGGTGGCTTGGGCTGGAAGCCCGGGGCGAGCGGCTCGCGCGCCGACACCTGGACTGCGGGTGGTGCTGCAGCGGTGGGCTTTCCGGAACTGATTGGCGAAGCCGAGGTCATGGTTGATTGATCCTTGGGTGGCGGGTCGGCGCGCCTTCCGCAGATCGCGACAGGGCTCGGCACAGGCACGCTACCACCACTGTCTGCCGGTTGTGGCGCTGGCTTCGATGGTGCCCATGAAGCCAGAACCCATCAGCGCCGCCAGGTTGATTTTTGGGCTCGCTCCGAAAGCGACCAGACCCTCGGCCTGCATGTGAAGGACTCGGTAACGAATGCGTTGACAGGCACAAGATGCAAGTGAGTCGAATCGGACCCGCGCATTGCTGCGCTATGACAACAGGGAAAACGCGCAATCTCCGCCATGGCCTCCGGCTTTAACGTATGCGCAATGGAATCAGTCAGTGCATCCGCAGCCGAGATCAGCCGCCCCGTCGCTCACCTGGATGCGCTGCGCTGTCTAGGCTCCGGCTTGCAGCGGCCGGAATGCGTGCTGGCCACCCGCGGCGGTGACCTCTACTGCGCCGATTGGCGCGGGGGCGTCGCCCACCTGCGGCCCGACGGCACCCAGTCGCTGTACCTGGGCCAGGCGCCAGACGGGCTGACGTTGCGGCCCAACGGCATGGCTTTGCTGGCCGACGGCAGCTTCCTGCTGGCGCAACTGGGCGAGGCTGATGGCGGTGTCTATCGGCTGACCCGCGAAGGCCAGGTCAGCCCGTGGCTGCGCAGCGCCGACGGCGTCGACCTGCCGCCCACCAACTTCGTGCTGCCCGACGCCGAGGGCCGCACCTGGGTCAGCATCAGCACCCGGCTGGCGCCGCGGGCGCTGGCGTACCGGCGCGAAGTCGCCGACGGCTTCATCGTCTGCGTCGACGCCAGCGGAGCGGCACAGATCGTTGCCGACGGCTTGGGCTACACCAATGAAGTCGCGCTGCACCCGAGCGGCCGGTGGCTGTATGTCAACGAGACTTTCGCGCGGCGCGTGTCGCGATTCCGCTTGTTGGGCGGCAGCCGTTTGGGCCCTCGCGAAACGGTGACGGAATTCGGCGCCGGCACATTCCCCGATGGCTTGGCCTTCGACGAGGCCGGAAGCGCCTGGGTTGTCAGCATCGTCAGCAACCGACTGATTCGCGTGGCCGCAGACGGCACGCAGACGCTGTGGCTGGAAGACGCCGACAGCGAACACCTGGCCAGCGTCGAAGCCGCGTACCTCGGCGGCACGATGGGCCGACCGCAGCTCGACGGCATTCGCAGCCGCCGGCTGCGCAACATTTCCAGCATCGCCTTCAGCGGCCCCGACCGGCGTACCGCCGTGCTCGGCTGCCTGCTCGGCGACAGCCTGGCCACGCTGCCGATGCCGAGCGCCGGCGTAGCTCCACTGCATTGGAACTACCGATGACCGTGCCGCAGCCCGCGATCTCGATGGTCGACGCCGCCTACGATCAGGTTCGGCGCCGCATCCTGGACAACGAATGGCCGCCGGGCCACCGCGCGTTGGAACAAGAGGTGGCGCTGGCCCTCGGCATGAGCCGCACGCCGGTCCGCGAAGCGCTGGTGCGGCTGAAGAACGAAGGCCTGATCGAGATCGTCCCGCGCCATGGCATGCATGTGCTGCCGGTGTCGCCGACCGACATGCGCGAGATCTACGAAATCCTGACCGCGCTCGAATGCGTCGCCGCCGAGGCCGTGGCCCGGCGTGCGCCCACTGAAGCCGAACTGGCGCCGTTGATCGACGCCACTGACGCGATGGACCGCGCGCTGGCGATTGACGACCTGGACGCCTGGGCGCTGGCCGACGAACGCTTTCATGCCAGCCTGATCGAGATGGCGGGCAACCGCCAACTGGCTGCCACGGTCTGGAACTACTGGGACCGGGCGCACCGCGCGCGCCTTTTTTCGCTGCAACTGCGACCCAAGCCCGTCAACTCCACGCGCGAACACCGCGACCTGGTCAACCGCCTGCTGGCCGGCGACCCGCAAGGCGCGGCGGCTGTCAACCGCTCGCACCGCGAACGCGCCAGCCGCGAATTGCTGGCGATCTTCGAGCGCTACAAATTCGCGCAGATGTGATTTCCGGAACCCAGATGAAAAACTCTTACGCGATTGCGGTGTTGCCGGGTGACGGCATCGGTGTCGAAGTCATGCACAGTGCGCTAGCCGTGCTGCAGGCGGCCGGCCAGCGCATCGGCCGTCGCTTCGACACCGTGATCCATCCCGCCGGTGCGCAGCATTACCTGGACAGCGGCAGCGCGCTGCCCGACGCCTCGCTCGAAGCCTGCCGCAAGGCCGACGCGACCCTGTTCGGCGCCATGGGCCTGCCGCACGTGCGCGGCGCCGATGGCACCGAGATCATTCCGCAGCTGGACATTCGCTTCGCGCTCGACCTGTACGCCGGCGTCCGCCCGGTGCGCACCTGGCCCGGCCTGCCGGTGCCGCTGGCGGACCCGCGCGGCACCCAGATCGACATGGTGCTGGTGCGGGAGAACACCGAGGGCCTGTTCTACGCCCGCGGCCGCGGCGTGGTCGAAGCCGACGCCGCCATGGACACGATGAAGATCACCCGAAACGGCACGAGTCGCGTGGTCGACTTCGCCTTTCGGCTGGCGCAGCAGCGCAAGGCGCAGGGCCGGCCGGGCCACGTGACCAACGTCGACAAGGCCAACGTCTTTGCCTCGATGGCCTACTGGCGCCGCATCTTCCACGAACGTGCGGCCGCATTCCCAGACATTGCGCACGACGACGCCTATGTCGACGCCATGGCGCTGAATCTGGTGCTGAAGCCGTGGCAGTACGACGTGCTGGTGACGGAGAACATGTTCGGCGACATCCTGTCCGACCTGATCGCGTCGCTGGTCGGCGGCATGGGCATGGCGCCATCGGCCGACATCGGTGACGAGCACGCCCTGTTCCAGCCGGCGCACGGCACCGCGCCCGACATCGCCGGTCAGGGCATTGCCAACCCCACGGCGATGATCCTGTCGGTGGCGATGATGCTGGACTGGTTGGCGGTGCGGGCCGGTGACAGCGCGCTCGCCGACGGTGCCAGCGCCATCGAAGCCGCGGTGCAGGGCGCCTTCGAATCGGGGGCCGTCAAGCCACGCGAATTCGGCGGTGCGAGCGGCACCGCCGACATCACGCAAGCCGTGCTGCAGCGCCTTTGAGATGGTGATGAACGACAGGCCGCGCATCACCATGGTCGGCGCGGGCTACTTCGCGCAGTTTCAACTGCAAGGCTGGCGCGATGCCGGCGCGCAGGTGGTCGCCCTGTGCGACCTGGACGCGGACCGCGCGAGCGCGCTGGCGCAACGTTTCGACGTGCCGCAGACCTTCGGCGACACGGCTGCGATGTTGGACGCGACGAAGCACGACCTGGTCGACGTGGTGTTGCCGCCGCAGGCCCAGCCGGCGGTCGTGCGGGTGGCGGTCGAACGCGGCCTGCCGGTCATCTGCCAGAAGCCTTTCGGCGACGACCTGGCGCAAGCCGAAGCGATGACGGCGCTGGCCCGGTCGCACCGCAGCCTGCTCGTCGTGCATGAGAACTTCCGCTTCACGCCGTGGTTCCGCGAATGCCGAAGGCTGATCGACACCGGGCATCTCGGCCGGGTTCACGGCATTGCCTTCAGATTGCGTCCCGGCGACGGCCAGGGCCCGGCCGCCTACCTCGACCGCCAGCCTTACTTTCAGACCATGCCGCAGTTGCTGGTGCGCGAAACCGCGGTGCATTTCATCGACACCTTCCGCTATCTGTGCGGCGAGGTGTTGGCGGTAACGGCACGGCTGCGGCGCCTGAACCCAATGATTGCCGGCGAGGACGCCGGCATCGTGATTTTCGAATTCGCTGACGATTGCAGTGGCCTGTTCGACGGCAATCGGCTGAACGACTTCAGCGCCGCCGACCCGCGCCGCACCATGGGCGAACTGTGGCTCGAAGGCGAGCGCGGTGTGCTGCGGCTGGACGGTGACGCGCGGCTGTGGTTCAAACCGCACCACAAGCCCGAGGCCGAACACCACTACGCCTTCGACCCAAATGCCGCTTTCGGCGGCGCCGTGACCGCGCTGCAAGCCCATGTGCTGGCGCACCTGCAGCACGGCGCCGTGCTGGAGAACAGCGCGTCCGACTACCTGCACAACCTGCGGGTGCAGGCCGCCGTCTACCGCTCCCATGAAAGCGGCCGACGAATAGCGATGGCCGATTTCGACCCCCGACCGATCCCCCAACCCCTGACGGAGACGACACCATGAACAGAAGACTGACGATGATTGCAGCGGCCCTGGTGACCGCCTTCGCGTGTGCCGGCGTGGCCAGTGCCCAGACCGTGCTGCGCTTCAGCCACACCGACCAACCCGGCGGCGCGCGCCAGAAGGCGGCCGAACTGTTCGCGCAGAAGGTCGGCGAGTACACGCAGGGCCGCTACAAGGTGCAGGTCTATCCGGCGGGGCAGCTCGCGAATGACCCGAAAGCCATCGAACAATTGCAACTCGGCGGCATCGACTTCACGGTCTCCGGCACCGGCAGCTATGCCACCCATGTGCCGACGCTGAACCTGTCGGCGCTGCCCTACCTGGTCGAGAACTACGAGCAGGGCTGGAAGCTTTACGACACTTCCAAGTGGCTCAAGGCGCAATTCGACAAGGCACCGGCCAAAGGCTTCCGTTTCCTGGCGACATGGGAAGCGGGCTTCCGCGACATGACCACCAAGGACCCGCTGTCGAGTCCGGCGGATGCCAAGGGCAAGAAGCTCCGCAGCTACCCGAACGAGATGATGCGCTGGAACCTGGAGGCGATCGGCTTCAACGTGGTGATCCTGCCGTTGCCCGAGGTCTACCTGGCGATCCAGCAGGGCGCCGTGTCCGGCCAGGAAAACCCGATCGACACCATCTACTCGAACAAGTTCTACGAGGTAGCACCGTACGTGACGCTGACGCACCATGTCTACAGCCCGATTCCGCTGACGATCAGCGAGAAAACCTGGGTCAAGTTGAGCCCGGCGGACCAGCAGGCGGTGATGAAGGCGGCCCAGGAATCCGCCACCTGGAGCCGCAACGAGATCAAGTCCAACGACGACCGCCAATTGGCCGAGATGCAGGCCAAGGGCGCGAAGGTTACGCGGCCGCCGCTGGGCCCGTTCCGCGACGCGGTCAAGGTCGTCTATGCAAAGGCACGTGAGAAGTACGGCGCCGACGTGGACCAGTTCATCGCCGATGCCGACGCCGTGCGCGCGGCTAATCCTGCAAAGTAGATTCACATGGCCGAGGTCACCGCAGGCAGCCTGCCGCTGCTGCCCCCGGATCCGCCGGTGCCGTGGCCGATCGC
>JALYUN010000354.1 GCA_030853725.1 Pseudomonadota bacterium
CAGTCACGCTTGGAATGAGAAGGGGCGCCGCGGCACCCCTTCTGCTTGCTGGTTCTGAACGGCAGCTGGCCGGCTGCTATCGGCGGTTGTCTGAAGTTGGCTTCCGGCATCTTCAAGGGAGCGACCGCTTGACATCTGACGCTGAGCAAGTAGGATGTATACACAACATAGGATATACATTATGGATCTACAGGTAGCGAAATGGGGTAACAGTCTTGCCCTGCGGATCCCGTCGGAAGTCGTGCGTCGGCTCGGATTGCGCGAAGGGACCACTGTAGAGGCCCAACTCACCGTAGACGGTAGCCTGTCGATTCGGCCGGCGCAGTGGAATCGCAAGGCATTCGCGCTTGAGCTGACCGAGGCCCGCAGTGCCATGCCCATGAGCGAGCCCGTGATGGAGGAACTGCGTGGCGGGGCGCGGTACTGACATGGTCTATGTCGACACCAGCGTACTCGTGCCGTTGTTCCTGAACGAACCGCACAGCGCGGCAGTCGCCAACTGGTATGCCCGCGAGAAAGGCGAACTCGTCGCGGCGGCTTGGTGCGTTCCTGAGTTCGCCAGCGCCCTCGGCATCAAGCAGCGCACCGGTGCCATCGACGCGCAGCAGGCCCAGGGCGCCTGGGCCCGCTTCGAACGTATGGTGGCTGCAGACCTTCGACTGCTTCCGGTCGAGCCCGCCAACTTCCATCGGGCGGCAGAACTGGTACTCGATCCGGCGAGCGCGTTACGCGCCGGCGACGCCTTGCACTTGGCCTGTGCCGAGACTGCCGGCGCGAAACACATGGCAACTCTGGACGACGTGCTGAGCCGGAATGCGCAGCGCCTGAAAATCAAGCCGGTTGTGCTACGCGGCGCGCCCTGACAGCTAAACATGGCCTCGGGAGGGCGACGATCTATCGCGCTCATGGAAGTCGCTCTCGGCCATAAGCGGTGCTCGCTGAACGCCGGCTTCAAGAGCTTGACGGGGTATGGTGCCTCAGCCTGTCAATGCATCTCCGAATACTTCCAATGCCGAACCGTGCAACGCACGGAGCAGCTCGACAGGGTCGACCGCTTCGGCAAGCGCCAGCGCGCCGCTCTGTCTGTACGAGGGTGCAAGGAGTCGCTCGGCGACTTCGATCACGATGGGCGCAGTCACCGCGTAGATGTCCTGACCGCGCGCGCTGGCCGTTCTGGTCGCGCCGCGCTGTGTCAGTCGCACCACGAGTTCGAAGCGCTGAGCCGATCGCCCGCTGGCGTCCACCGCAGAGGGCGGCGGCGTCGACGTAGTGCGGATGTCGTCGAGCGCCGAACGGTTGAACAGCGAGCGGATCGCGTTGACCGGCAGGTGCTGAGCCAGCGTGATGACTTCACTGAACGGCAGTTCGACCATAGGCTGATTACCCAGCGGTGGCGAGAAGACCCAGTCCGGGACGTCGACCGATGGCGCGAGCGGCGCAAGATGCCCGTTCGTCACGACAAGGCGCGGCGCCGTGTTGCGCTTGCCCGTCTTGCGTGTTCCGGCGGTGGGCCACCAACGGTCGAGCGCAACCGCCACCGTGATTTCGTCGATCTCGCCGCCGAGCGTGAGTGCACTGGCCAGCAGATCGGCCAGGCCGCCGTAGAAGCCAGCCGCCGGGATGACGACCCGGTTCGCGGCGCGGGCCGCCGCACCGAACCGAGAAAAAGTGGCTTGCGCACTCGCCTGCTCGGCGGTCACGTCGATGTAGTGGCAGCCCGCCCGCAGCGCTGCCTGCGCCACCGGCGCCGCCGTGTCGAGAAACGGACCAGCACAGTTGAGGACCACCGCGCAGCCGGCGAACGCGTGTTCAAGGCCAGTAGGGTCATCGAGACACGCCACGCGCCGAAAAATCGCCGCAGGACTCGTCTCCGCAAGCATCGCAGCACTGCGCCCCACCGCCACCACCGGCAGACCGCGGCGTTGCGCTTCCCGGACGACAAACTGACCTGTGTGGCCTGTGGCGCCGTAGACGGCGATGAGGTTGGTGGTGTTGACGTGCATAAGTGCTTTCTCGTAGACAGTACAGACCTGTCTGTTCGTTAAAGATTACAGACAGGTCTGTAGCATGTCAACCATGAGCACTCCGTCTGCCCCGCGCCTTTCCCGAAAGCCTTCACTGCGCCGCGCCGGCGCGGGCTCGAAACGCACAGCACGGGCAGCCACTGCTACTGCGGGTGGCGCAGCTTCGGGGCCCGCGCCCGATGTGCGAGAGCGCATCATGCGCACTGCTTCCACGCTCTTCTACGAGCGCGGCGTGCGTGCCGTCGGCGTCGATTTGGTCGTGCAGGAAGCGGCTGTCGCCAAGACGAGCCTCTACCGCTACTTCCCCACCAAAGACGATCTCATCGTCGCCTTCCTGGAGCGCGAAGATCTCGAGTTTTGGGGTCAATGGGACGGTGTCGCCAAAGAGTACCTCGACGACCCTGCCGGCGAACTGGACGCCCACATGCGATGGATCGGTGCACGTGTGGCCCGCTCGAACTACCGCGGCTGCCCCCAGATCAACGTGGCTGCCGAGTTCGCCGAGCAGGGCCACCCGGCCCGCCAGATCTCGCAGCGGCACATGCAGGCGCTGCGAAATCGCCTGCAAGAAATAGCCAAGCGGCTGCACGTATCGAGGCCCGAGCAGCTCGCCGCGCAACTCGCCGTCCTGATCAACGGCGCCTTCGTCAGCTCGGACCTGCTCGGCGCCGAGGAAGCCACTGACGTATTGAGAGGGGCGCTGAAGGCGTTGCTTGCCGATGTCCGGGCTGGCGCCTGAGCGTGGCGGTCGCGAGATACGTCGAACGTGCAATGGTTCGTAGTGCCTGTCGGGACCACCCTAATAGGCAGTGCGAGAGTCGGCTTTGCGCCACCGGATTGAGGCTGGCGAACGGCTGAAACGGGTCGACAGCGGGTGGCGACCACCTGACCCAGGAGCAGGCCTTCGCGCATGCCAACGACGTGCTGAAGAACGCCCGGCATCAGCGACATCATTCACATCCCGGGCCTGGTGAACGTCGACTTCGAAGACGTGAAGACCGTGATGAGCGAACCCGGCAAGGCCATGATGGGCACGGCCACGGCCAGCGGCCCCGACCGCGCCACCAAGGCCGCCGACATGGCCGTGGCCTGCCCGCTGCTGGAAGGCATCGACCTCAGCGGCGCACGCGGTGTGCTGGTGTTGATTGCGGCCAGCAAATCAACATTCAAACTCGCCGAAAGCCGCAACGCGATGAACACCATCCGCCGTTACGCGGCCGACGATGCGCATGTGATTTACGGCACGGCCTACGACGAGACCCTGGGCGAGCAGCTGCGCGTGACCGTCATCGCCACCGGCCTGAGCAGCGTGCGCAAGGCCGAGAGCCGCAACAACACGCCGTTGACCGTGGTGCAGCAACCGCTGCGCACCGGCACCGACAACGTGCCCATCATGGCCAGCTTCACGCAGCCCGGTGCGACGCAGGTGACCGCGCCGCCGCAGCACACGTACGAGGGCCTGCAAACCCCCAGCGTGTGGCGCAGCGCGCGCACGCAGGCGGCGGCGAAGGTGGATGCGTTGGCGAGCAACGGCATGGACGAGATCGAGATCCCGGCGTTTCTGCGCAAGCAGGCCGACTGATCAACCGCAGTCAAGCTTGAAAGAGAAGGGGCGCTGCGGCGCCCCTTCGGCTTGTGGGCGGCTACCGGCCACTTCCTGTCGTTCGCCACGGACAGCTTTCCGGGATCTCAATGCGTTGTTCCTCGCCTCAGGGCGGCAAGTAGGCCGCTACCGGAAGTTGGGCACGGCTGGCCGCACAACCCAAGCTGGTACGCCGTTGCTGCGGGATGTGCGCCGCTTCAAAACCCGTTCGCGGCTCGATCAAGCAGCGCTGCAGGCATAGCGGGCTGACACTGTCTTGTGCTCGATGGCGTGTATCGGGCACTGAAGGTCAGGAGGGCTGTGTCGAGATGCCAATGCAAGCGATGAAACGCTGCAGGCGCTGCTGCACAAGATCATCGAGCCACCTCCTGTTGAAGCTGCTGCTGTCAGCGGCAGGGTGCTCATCGAAGCAGAGGGATGGTGCGATCCGGCCGACAGCGGCGCCGACTTTGAAGACCCGCACACTCGAATCACTGCAAGCCCCTCTGC
>JALYUN010000002.1 GCA_030853725.1 Pseudomonadota bacterium
CATCGGTGCGCTGTATGTGCGGCGCAAGCCCCGGGTGAGGCTTGAAGCACAGATGCACGGCGGCGGCCACGAGCGCGGCATGCGCAGCGGCACGCTGCCCACTCACCAGTGCGTGGGTATGGGCGAAGCTTTCGCGCTGGCGCAGGCCGAGATGGGGGCAGACGGCGAACGCGTGCGGATGCTTCAGAAGCGGCTGCTGACGGGGCTGCAGGACATCGAGCAGGTCTTCGTCAACGGCGACCTGGAACGGCGCGTGCCGCACAACTTGAACATCAGCTTCAATTACGTCGAAGGCGAGTCGCTGATCATGGGCGTGAAGGGCTTGGCGGTGTCTTCGGGCTCGGCCTGCACCAGTGCCAGCCTGGAGCCGAGCTACGTGCTGCGCGCACTCGGGCGCAGCGACGAAATGGCCCACAGCAGCTTGCGCATGACGATCGGCCGCTTTACCACTGCGGAAGAAATCGACTACGCCGTCAGCACCCTGCAAGATCGCGTCGCCAAACTGCGCGACTTGTCGCCGCTGTGGGAAATGTACAAAGACGGGGTCGACATCAGCTCGATCCAGTGGTCGGCGCACTGACCGGTACGCCGAAGCAAACCAAGGAGAACCACCATGGCATACAGCGAAAAAGTCGTTGAACACTACGAAAATCCGCGCAACGTCGGCTCTTTCGACAAGGGCGATGAGTCGGTCGGTACCGGCATGGTCGGGGCACCGGCCTGCGGCGACGTGATGAAGCTGCAGATCAAGGTCAACCCCGAAACCGGGCTGATCGAAGACGCCCGCTTCAAGACCTACGGCTGCGGCTCGGCGATTGCTTCCAGCTCGCTCATCACCGAATGGGTCAAAGGCAAATCGCTGGACCAGGCCATGACGATCAAGAACACCCAGATCGCCGAAGAATTGGCTCTGCCGCCGGTCAAGATTCATTGCTCGATCCTGGCCGAAGACGCGATCAAGGCGGCGGTGAAGGATTACCAGACCCGACACGGTAGCAGCCAGCCCACAGCGCCTGCGACGGCTGCGGTCTGACCGAAGACACGATGTCGGTCACTCTCACCGAAGCCGCAGCGCGGCACGTCACGCGCTATCTGGGCCGCCGCGGCAAAGGCGTCGGCGTGCGTCTGGGCGTCAAGACCACCGGTTGTTCAGGCCTGGCCTACAAGCTGGAATACGCCGACGACGTGGCAGCCGAAGACGTGGTCTTCGAAGACCACGGCGTGAAGGTGCTGATCGACCCGAAGAGCCTGCCCTACCTGGACGGCACCCAACTCGACTTCGTGCGCGACGGACTGAACGAGGGCTTCAAGTTCCTCAACCCGCGCGAGAAAGACCGTTGCGGTTGCGGCGAGTCTTTCCGGGTTTGAGCGAAGCCACGTCGGTGCTGAGGCGCCGCTGACGTTTCTGTGCCCGGACGCTCACGCTTTTCTCCTTCAACGGAATCGATGAATCTCTCTGACGACGACTTCACGCTGTACGGTTTGCCCGCCCGCCAAGCGCTCGATCGCGATGCGCTCGATGCGCGGCGGCGGGACCTGCAAGCTCGTGTGCACCCCGACCGGTTCGCGTCGGAAGGCGCGGCGGCGCAGCGCGTGGCCATGCAATGGGCCGTGCGCGTCAACGAGGCTTATCAGCGCCTGAAAGATCCCTTGTCACGGGCGGCCTATCTGTGTGAGCAACGCGGTGTGCCGATCGATGCCGAGCGCAACACCGCCATGTCGGCCGAGTTCCTGATGCAGCAGATGCAGTGGCGCGAAGCGCTGGACGACGCAGCCGACACGGCCGATGGCACGGCGGTCCAGGCATTGCAGACCCAGGTAGAGCGTGACCAGGCGGCGATGTTTGCCGACGTGGCACGCTTGCTCGACGATGAAAACGATGCTGTCGCCGCAGCGGCCCAGGTGCGCGCCTTGATGTTTGTGGCCCGCTTTCAGCGCGACGTCGACCAGCGTCTCGATGCGCTCGACGCGCCGGTGCACTGAGAAGCTTCGATGGCGCTGCTGCAGATCTCCGAGCCCGGTCAGACTCCCGACCCGCACCAGCGGCGCGTTGCGGTCGGTATCGACCTCGGCACCACCCATTCGCTGGTGGCTGCGGTGCGGCACGGACAAGCCGAATGCCTGCCTGACGCACAAGGCCGCGTGCTGCTGCCTTCGGCTGTGCGCTACCTCGAAAACGGGGGCCGGCAGATCGGCTTCGACGCGCGCGCACAGCAGGCGCTGGACCCGGACAACACCATCGTCTCCGTCAAGCGCTTCATGGGTCGCAAGCTGGCCGACATTGCCGGGGCAGCAGGGCTGCCGTACCGCTTCGTCGACCAGCCGGGCATGGTCGCCCTGGCCACGCGTGAAGGCGAGAAGACGCCGGTCGAGGTTTCGGCCGAGATCCTGGCTGCGCTGCGCCAGCGTGCCGAAGACAGCTTCGACGCGGACCTGTACGGCGCCGTTGTCACGGTGCCGGCTTACTTCGATGACGCCCAACGTCAGGCGACCAAGGACGCGGCGCAGCTTGCCGGCTTGAATGTGCTGCGTTTGATCAGCGAGCCCACCGCCGCGGCGGTCGCCTACGGGTTGGACAACGCCAGCGAAGGTCTGTATGCGGTGTACGACTTGGGCGGTGGCACCTTCGACATTTCGCTGCTGCGGCTGACGCGCGGCGTTTTCGAAGTGGTTGCTACCGGCGGTGACGCAGCGCTGGGCGGCGACGACATCGATCAGGCCGTTGCCGATTGGGCGCTGGCGCAAGCCGGCACGGTGGCCACCGCTGCCACCGACCGCCGAGCGGCGCTGGTGGCAGCGCGGGTTGTGAAAGAAACACTGAGCGATTTCCAGAGCGTGAACCAGACCGCGACCTGGCAGGCCAAGGTTGCCGGCCACTTGCAGACAGTGGTGGTCTCGACAGCCCAACTCGACGCGCTGTCGAAGCCTTTCATCGACCGTACGCTGGTTGGGGTGCGCAAAGTGCTGCGCGACGCAAAGCTCAAGCCCGAAGCGGTCAAAGGCGTGGTGATGGTGGGCGGCAGCACCCGCATGCCGGCTGTGCGCCGCGCGGTCGCCGATTGTTTCGGCGCTGCCAAGGTGCTGACCGACCTGAATCCCGACGAAGTGGTGGCGATCGGCGCGGCTGTGCAGGCCAACGCGCTGGCCGGCAACGCGGGTGACGGTGAATTGCTGCTGCTGGATGTCATCGCACTTTCGCTCGGGCTGGAAACGATGGGCGGATTGGTCGAGCGCGTCATCGAGCGCAACAGCACCATCCCGGTGGCCAAGGCGCAGGAGTTCACCACCTTCAAAGACGGCCAGACCGCGATGGTGATCCATGTGGTGCAAGGCGAGCGTGAACTGGTCAGCGAATGCCGTTCACTCGCGCGCTTCGAATTGCGCGGCATTCCGCCGATGGTGGCTGGCGCGGCACGCATCCGCGTCAGCTTCCAGGTCGACTCCGACGGTCTGCTCAGCGTTTCGGCGCGAGAGCAGACTTCGGGTGTCGAAGCGGCCGTGAACGTCAAGCCGAGTTACGGGTTGGCCGACGACCGTATCGCGCAGATGCTGAAAGACGGTTTCGCCCATGCCGAAGGCGACATGGCGGCGCGTTCGTTGCGTGAAGCCCGGGTTGATGCCGAACGGATGCTGCTTGCCACGCGCTCGGCGCTGGCCGCCGACCGCGCGCTGCTGGGCGACGACGAAGCGGCGCAGATCGAAGCGCTGTTGTCGCGTTTGGAGCAAGGCATGACCAGCAACGACGCCGACGCGATCCAGGCCGCGATCGAAGCCTTGGCAGATGGCACGGAAGCCTTCGCCGGAGCGCGCATGAACGAGGGCATCCGCAAAGCGCTTTCGGGTCGTCGGCTCGAAGAGGTCTGAAGCGGAGCCCCTGCCATGACCTTGATCCGCATCCTGCCGAACGCCGATCTTTGCCCGGAAGGCGACACCATCGAAGCCCCCCGCGGCACTTCGGTGTGTGAGGCGCTGCTGGAAAACGGCATCGCGATCGAACACGCCTGCGAGATGAGTTCGGCCTGCACCACTTGTCACGTGGTCGTCAAGAAAGGCTACGACTCGCTGGGCGAGATCGAAGAGTCCGAAGAAGACCTGCTCGACAAAGCGTGGGGCCTGACGCCGACCTCGCGCCTGAGTTGCCAGGCGATCCTGTCGGACCAGGACGTGACGATCGAAATTCCCAAGTACACGATCAACCACGCTCGCGAGAACCACTGATGCGGGGCGGCTGGCCCGCATCGGGATGAAGGTCCTCGGCTTCGAATCGTCGTGTGATGAGACCGGTGTGGCGCTGGTCGAGTTGTCTGCGTCGGCTGAAAAGATTCCGCGCTTGCTGGCCGAAGCGTTGCACAGTCAGGTCGAAATGCATGCCGCCTACGGTGGAGTCGTGCCCGAACTGGCGTCACGCGACCACATCCGCCGTGTGCTGCCGTTGGCGCGCCAGGTGCTTCGCGCTGCCGACTGCGGTGTGGCCGACGTAGGTCTCGTCGCCTACACCCGCGGCCCCGGGTTGGCGGGCGCGCTGCTGGTCGGTGCCGGTGTGGCGGTCGCCTTGGGCGCTGCCCTCAACGTGCCCACGCTGGGCATCCACCATCTGGAAGGACACTTGTTGTCGCCGTTCCTGGGTGACGATCCGCCGAAGTTCCCATTCGTTGCACTGCTGGTCTCCGGCGGTCATACCCAACTGATGCAGGTCGACGGGGTCGGCCGCTACGCCCTGCTCGGCGAGACCATCGACGACGCGGCCGGCGAAGCCTTCGACAAGAGTGCGAAGCTGCTCGGCCTGGGTTATCCGGGCGGCCCGGCGCTGGCGCGGTTGTCGGCGGCTGGCATTCCGAAGGCCTTTGTGTTGCCGCGTCCGCTGCTGCACAGGGACACGCTCGACTTTTCGTTCGCCGGCTTGAAGACCGCAGTCATGATGCAGGCCAAGAAGCTCGGCGGCCACAACATGGGCGAGCAGGCGAAGGCCGACTTGGCCGCATCGACACAGGCCGCGATCGTCGACGTGTTGGTGGCCAAATCGCTGCGGGCGCTGCGCGAATCCGGGCCGCCTGGGCAGCGCCGCCTGGTGGTGGCTGGGGGCGTCGGCGCCAATCTGCGGCTGCGCGAGCAACTCGACGCAGGTGCCGCAGCGATCGGCGCGCGTGTGCATTACCCGCCGCTGGCGCTGTGCACCGACAACGGCGCAATGATCGCGCTGGCTGCGGCGCTGCGGGTGCAACACGGCGTGGCCGACCTGCGCAGTGACGGCGCTTTCGATGTGCGGCCGCGCTGGCCGCTGGCTGAATTGGCAGGCGCCGCTTGAACCCGACCCGACGCGGCCTGTTGAGCCTGTCGCTGCTGATGGGCTTGGGGTCCGCAATGGCGCAAGCCGATCCGATCCGCATCGCACTGATCGAAGGCTTGTCAGGTCCGTTCGGCAACGCCGGCGAGGCGGTGTTCCGTAACCTGCTTTGGGCCACCGAGCGGGTCAACGCGCGTGGCGGGGTGCAACTGCCGAGCGGGCCACGCCCGTTGACGATCGTGCGCTTCGACAGCAAGGGCAGCAGCGAAGAAGCGATCGGCCTGCTGCGCAAAGCCATCGAGCACGGCATCGGCTTGATCGCGCAGGGCAACAGTTCAGCCACCGCTGCGGCGCTGGTCGGCGCGCTGGACAAACACAACGTTCGCGACACCACACACCGCGCGCTGCTGCTGAACTACTCGGCCGTCGATCCGGCGCTGACCAACGAAGGCTGCAGCTTTTGGCACTTTCGCTTTGACGCCAGTGCCGACATGAGGCTGGCTGCGTTGACCGACGTGCTGCAGGACGACCGCAGTGTGCGGGGCGTCTACCTGATCGGCCAGGACTACAGCTTCGGCCGGCATGTGGCCGAGCAGGCACGCCGGATGATCGCGGCGAAACGTCCTGACATCGCGATCGTCGGCGACGAGTTGCACCCGCTCGGCCGCGTCAAGGACTTCCTGCCGTACGCCACCAAGATCAAGGCCAGCGGTGCGCAGGCGGTGTTGACCGGCAACTGGGGAAACGACCTGACGTTGCTGGTGAAGGCGCTGCGCGAAGTCGGCGCCGACGTCAGTCTGTACACGTTTTACGGCAACGCGCTGGGCGCGCCCGCGGCCATCGGCGCGGCTGGTGTAGGGCGGGTGCTGGCGGTGGCCGAATGGCATCCGAACATCGGCGGCGCAGCTTCTGAGGCGCTGCACCGAGCCTTCGTCCAGCGCTTCCCCGACCCGCAAGACGACTACCTGCATCTGCGGACGCAGGTGTTGGTGGAGATGCTGGCCGCGGCCATCGAGCGCGCCGGCAGTACCGACGCCACTCCCGTGGCGCTGGCACTGGAAGGCGCAGGCTTCGATGGCGCTACCCTCGGGGGGCTCGGCAGCGCGGTCATGCGCAAGTCCGACCACCAGCTGCAGCAGCCGCTGGTCGTCAGCATGATGGAGCGTGCCGGCACGCCGGGCGTGAGCCACGACGTCGAAGCTTCGGGCTTCGGCTTTCGTACCGTGCGCCGCTTCGAGGCGGCCGCGGTCGAGTTGCCCACCACGTGCAAGATGATTCGCCCATCCTGAAATGCAACGTAGAGCGCCAGCAACCGATGCGTAAAGCCATCCAGGCCCTGCCGGGCTCCAAGATTCGCGAGGTCGCCAATGCCGGCCTCGGCCGCAGCGACGTATTGACTTTCTGGTTTGGCGAAAGTGATGAACGCACGCCCGAGCCGATCCGCCAGGCTGCGGCCGACTCGCTGGCACGCGGCGAAACGTTCTATTCGCACAACCTGGGCCTGCCGGAACTGCGCGCCGCCATCGCGGCCTACAGCAGCAAGCTGCATGGTTCGGTCGATGCCGAACGCATCGTGGTGACCTCGTCGGGCGTCACCGGGCTGATGCTGGCGATGCAGATGCTGCTGGACCCCGGCGACGAGGTCGTGGCCGTGGTGCCGGTCTGGCCCAACCTGACCGCGCAGCCGGCGATCCTCGGCGCACGCGTCACGCGCATCGCGTTGCGGCCGAACGGCGCGCGCTGGGGGCTCGATCTGGACGAGTTGCTGGCAGCCGTCACCGGCGGCACCCGGGTGCTGCTGATCAACGCGCCAAACAATCCGACCGGGTGGACCCTGACGGCCGACGAGCAACACAAGATTCTCGACCACTGCCGCCGTACCGGCGCCTGGGTTGTGGCCGACGAGGTCTACGAGCGCATCTACTTCGGCGCTGATGGCAGCGGGCAGCGCTCGGCAGCGCCGTCGTTTCTCGACATCGCAGCACCGGAAGACCGGCTCGTCGTCGCCCACAGCTTCAGCAAGAGCTTTCTGATGACGGGCTGGCGGCTCGGCTGGTTGACGCTGCCGCGTGACAGCATGGATGCCGCAGGCAAGCTGCTGGAATTCAACACCTCGTGCGCGCCGGTTTTCATTCAACGCGGCGGCGAAGCGGCGTTGCGCATGGCCGATGACTTCGTACCCGGCTTGATCGGGCGCCTCAAGGCGGGCCGCGACCGGTTGATCAATGGTTTGCAAGCGCTGCCGGGCGTGCAGGTCGAAAGCCCCGACGGCGGCATGTACGCTTTCTTTCGTGTCGAGGGCGAAGCCGACTCGCTCGCATTCGCCAAACGGCTGGTGGCCGAACACGGCCTGGGCATCGCGCCCGGCGCGGCGTTCGGTCCGGAAGGCGAAGGCTGGCTGCGGTGGTGTTTCGCTTCCCTTGATCCCGGCCGCCTGGATCAAGGGCTGGCTCGCCTGCGAGAAGCGCTGACCCTATAATTCGCGGTTTCGTGCCGGTTGTAGCTGGACGAAAAAAATAGAGAACGATCAAAGAACGACGCAGCACGGCACCTGTCGGTTTCACGGGTGTCCGCAAGTAACCACGGAAACCGCCAGGCGCGCATCACTTCGGGAAACACTCGAAAGCGCGCCGGCCACGCACCGGCATTGCCCGGCTCGCGTGACAGGCGGTTTCCTCGAATCCGAAGGAAACGAAGCAATGCCTCTGGCCACCACCACCATCGCGGAAGTCGTCAAGACCCACGCCCGCGGCCCTGCCGACACCGGCAGCCCGGAAGTTCAGGTTGCGCTGCTGACCACGCGCATCAACGAACTCACGCCGCACTTCAAGCAGCACCTGAAAGACCACCACGGCCGCCGCGGCCTCTTGAAGATGGTCAACCAGCGCAAACGACTGCTGGCGTACCTGAAAGACCGCGCGCCGGAACGCTATGTGGCGTTGATCGCCACGCTCGGCCTGCGCAAGTAGTTCGAAACGAAGCGGTTGCCGCGCGGCAACCGCTTTACGGTTCCCACACCGGGCTGCATTTGCTGTGTCATTCCATCGAAGCCTCCGCGCGGGCCCCGGTGGAATGGCATGACGTGGCCCTGCTTTTCTCCCCGATTTAACCGGAGACACCCGCATGAGCATGTTCAACAAAGTCACAAAGACCTTTCAATGGGGCCAGCATCAGGTCACCCTGGAGACCGGCGAAATCGCACGCCAGTCCAGCGGCGCCGTGCTGGTCAGCATCGACGACACCGTGGTGCTGGCCACCGTGGTGGTCAAGAACGAAATCAAGGCCGGGCAGGACTTCTTCCCGCTGACCGTCGACTACATCGAGAAGACCTACGCCGCCGGCAAGATCCCCGGCAGTTTCTTCAAGCGGGAAGGCCGCCCGAGCGAGCTTGAAACACTCACCAGCCGCTTGATCGACCGCCCGGTCAGGCCGCTGTTTCCCGAAGGTTTTTTCAACGAAGTTCAGATCGTGATCCATGTGTTGAGCCTGAACCCCGAAGTGCAGGCCGACATCGCCGCACTCATCGGTGCCAGCGCCGCACTGGCCGTCAGCGGCCTGCCGTTCAACGGTCCGGTGGGCGCGGCGCGCGTCGGCTACATCAATGGCGAATACGTGCTGAACCCCGGCAAGACGCAACTGGCCGACAGCCAGATGGACTTGATCGTGGCGGGCACCGACAGCGCGGTGCTGATGGTCGAATCCGAAGCCGATCAGTTGAGCGAAGAGATCATGCTCGGCGCCGTGGTTTACGGGCACGAGCAGGGCCGCACCGCCATCAACGCCATCAACGAGCTGGTGCGTGATGCCGGCAAACCCGATTGGCAATGGAGCGCCCCGGCCAAAGACGAGCCTTTCATCGCCAAGGTCGGCGCGCTGGCCGAAGACAAGCTCCGTGCCGCCTACCAAATTCGCAGCAAACAGGCCCGGACCCAGGCCGTGCGGGAAGCCACTTCCGGTGTGATGGCGTCTTTGAAAGCAGAGGGCGCCACCTTCGACAAGGTCGCCGTCGAAGGTCTGCTGTTCGATATCGAGTCGCGCATCGTTCGCAGCCAGATCCTGGCCGGTGAGCCGCGCATCGACGGCCGCGACACGCGCACCGTGCGCCCGATCGAAATTCGTTCCGGCGTGCTGCCGCGCACCCACGGCTCGGCGCTGTTTACGCGTGGGGAAACGCAGGCACTGGTGGCCACCACGCTCGGCACCGAGCGCGACGCGCAACGCATCGACGCGCTGGCGGGCGACTACGAAGACCGCTTCATGCTGCACTACAACATGCCGCCTTTCGCCACCGGCGAGACCGGCCGTGTCGGCAGCCCGAAGCGGCGCGAGATCGGCCACGGCCGCCTCGCCAAGCGCGCGCTGATCGCGGTGTTGCCGAAGAAGGAAGACTTTCCATATACGCTGCGCGTGGTGTCGGAGATTACCGAAAGCAACGGCTCTTCGTCGATGGCCAGTGTCTGTGGCGGCTGCCTTTCGATGCTCGACGCCGGCGTGCCTTTGAAGGCCCACGTGGCCGGTATCGCCATGGGCCTGATCAAGGAAAACAACCGCTTCGCGGTGCTGACCGACATCCTGGGTGACGAAGATCATCTGGGCGACATGGACTTCAAGGTGGCCGGTACGCAAAGCGGCATCACCGCGCTGCAGATGGACATCAAGATCCAGGGCATCACCAAAGAAATCATGCAGGTGGCGCTCGAGCAGGCCAAGGAAGCGCGGCTGCACATCCTCGGCAAGATGGTGGAAGCCCTGGGCGGCGCGAAGACCGAGGTTTCGCAGTTCGCGCCGCGGCTGTACACCATGAAGATCAACCCGGAGAAGATTCGCGACGTGATCGGCAAGGGGGGCGCCACCATCCGCGCACTCACCGAAGAAACCGGCTTCACCATCGACATCGGCGAAGACGGCACCATCACCATTGCCAGCGTCGACGCCGACAAGGCCGAGCACGCCAAGCAGCGGATCACCGAAATCACCGCAGAAGCCGAGATCGGCAAGGTCTACGAAGGCCCGATCACCAAGATCCTGGACTTCGGCGCGCTGGTCAACATCCTGCCCGGCAAAGACGGCCTGCTGCACATCAGCCAGATCGCCCACCACCGGGTCGAGAACGTGACCGACCTGCTGACCGAAGGCCAGGTCGTCAAGGTCAAGGTGCTGGAGACGGACGAGAAGGGCCGTATCAAACTCAGCATGAAGGCGCTGCTGGAACGGCCGGAAGGCATGCCGGAAGAGCGTCACGAGCCGCGCGGTGACCGGGGCGACCGCCCGCCGCGTCGCGACCGAGACGACCGCCCGCGCCGCGACCGCCCGACTGAGCGAGACGATCGTCCGCGCCGTGATGCGGCCCCGGTCGAAGGCACCTCGGAAGCCGATCCGGCGGCTGTTGCCAGCAGCCAGCCGAAGCACGATGAGTGAGGTGATGCGCGCCATTGAGATCACCGCACCCGGTGGTCCCGATGTACTGCAGGTTTGCAACCGCCCGCGGCCGGAACCGAAGGCCGGTGAATTGCTGATCGCAGTGCAGGCATCGGGCATCAACCGGCCCGATGTGCTGCAACGCAAGGGCTTGTATCCGATGCCGCCCGGCGTTTCCGACCTGCCGGGTCTGGAGATCGCCGGTACGGTGGCGGCCGGCAGCGCCGACGACCTGAATGCGGCCGGTTTGAAGGTCGGTGACGCCGTCTGCGCATTGGTCGCTGGCGGTGGCTACGCCGAGTTTTGCGTGGCACCCGCCGGCCAGTGCCTGCCGGTGCCGGGCAAGTTGTCGATGATCGAAGCTGCTGCGTTGCCCGAGACGGTCTACACCGTCTGGCAGAACGTCTTCCACATTGCCGGGCTCACATCCGGCGAGACGCTGCTGGTGCAGGGCGGCTCCAGCGGCATCGGCACCACCGCGATTCAGCTTGCGAAAGCGCTGGGCGCCACGGTGATCGTGACTGCCGGCAGCGACGACAAGTGCGCCGCCTGCCTGAAGATCGGCGCCGACCATGCCATCAACTACAAGAGCCAGGACTTTGTCGCCGAGGTCAAGCGCATCACCGATGGCAAGGGCTGCGACGTGGTGCTGGACATGGTGGCCGGCGAGTACGTGGCGCGTGAAATTCAGTGCCTGCGGGAAGACGGCCGAATCGCCGTCATCGCCACTCAAGGCGGCAACAGCAGCGCCATCGACATCGGCGCGGTTTTGCGCAAGCGTCTGACCATCAGCGGCAGTACCTTGCGACCGCGTAGCGTGGCCTACAAGACCGTGCTAGCCAGGGAAATCCGCAAGACGGTCTGGCCGTTGATCGAGTCCGGCAGCTTCAAGCCGGTGATTCATGCCACGTTTGCTGCAGCTGACGCTGCCAAGGCTCACGCGCTGATGGAATCGGGTGCGCACGTCGGCAAGATCGTGCTGACTTGGTGAGCATCGCAGCGACATTCATGCGCAACAAACTCGTCATTGGCAACTGGAAGATGCACGGCTCGCGGCCGGCCAATGCCGAACTGCTGGCGGCGCTGCGCGCGGCGCATCCGCTGGTCGCCCGTGTGGCGGTTTGCGTGCCCTTCGTTTTCTTGAACGAGACCGCGGCCACGTTGGCGGGCACCGAGATTGGCTGGGGCGCGCAAGACGTGTCGGCCCATACGCAAGGTGCCTACACTGGCGAGGTGTCTGCCGGCATGCTGGCTGAATGCGGCTGTCGCTATGCCCTCGTCGGCCATTCGGAGCGCCGCGCCTTGCACCGGGAAAGCGACGAGTTGATAGCGAAGAAGGCGCAGGCGGCGCTGTCGGCCGGCATCACGCCGGTGGTGTGCGTCGGTGAGACGCTGCAAGAGCACGACGCCGGCCAGACCGAAGCCGTTGTCAAGCGACAGCTCTCGGCGGTGATCCACCAATTGGCGCACTGCGCGGCCGAGATGGTGGTGGCCTACGAGCCGGTGTGGGCCATCGGCACCGGCAAAACCGCCACGCCCGAGCAGGCGCAGGCGGTGCACG
>JALYUN010000004.1 GCA_030853725.1 Pseudomonadota bacterium
CCGTGTACTCGGAGCCCACCAGCCGGGCCGTCAGCTTGCGCAAGTCGGCCGCGATCTGCACCGAACTGCGCTGGCGCTTGGTGCTCTTGCCGATGTCGACATAGATGCGTCCGCCGCCCGGGTTGACGTAGCTGTTGGTGGCGACGGTCTCAGGCAGGCTGCGCGCCAGGCTGGCCGCGGCTTCGACTTTCAAACGCGCATATTCCAGGCTGCTGCTGGCAGGGGTGCGCACGTCGATCGCGATGGTGCCGGCGTCTGACGTGGGCAGAAAGCTGGAGCCACCGAACTTCACTTGCAGCGCCATCGCGCCTGCCAGGCTGAGCACTGCAAATACCGCCATCCAGCGCCGATGGTGCAGCGCCCAGGCGATGACGCGGCTGTAGCCACCGGCCTGCCGGTCGAACCACTGGTTGAAGTGTTCCAGCCAGCGGCTGATGCCACGGCGTGGCTTCAGGTGCTGGTCCGGCGGGTCGCCCCAGACGGCCGACAACATCGGGTCGAGCGTGAAGCTGATGAACAGGCTGACCAGCACCGACGCCACCACCGTCATCGCGAACGGCCTGAACCATTGGCCGGAAATGCCCGGCATGAAAGCCACCGGCACGAAGACTGCCACGATCGAGAACGTGGTGGCGGCCACCGCCAGGCCGATCTCAGCCGTGCCGTTCAGCGCCGCGGTCTTGCGGTCTTCGCCCAGCTCCATGTGGCGCACGATGTTCTTGCGTACCACGATGGCGTCGTCGATCAGCACCCCGATCGCCAGCGACAGGCCCAGCAGGCTCATGAAGTTGAGCGTGAAGCCACACAACCACACGGCGATGAAGGCAGCGATCACCGAAGTCGGCAGCGAAAGTGCTGTGATCATGGTCGAGCGCCACGAGTTCAGAAACACGTAGACCACGAAGATCGTCAGTACCGCGCCGAAGATCAACGCGTCGACCACGTTGTTCAGGCTGCTTTGCGCACTTTCGCCGCCGTCCTGCGTCACTTCCAGCAGCGTACCTTCGGGCAACGTCTTGTTGATGTCGGCGACCATCTTGCGCACCTCTCGCGCCACGCTGACGGTCGAAGCTTCACGCGTGCGCGTGACCGATATGCCGACGTTGGCCTTGCCACTGCGCTCTGAGAACCCGCTGAGTTCGGCGAACCCGTCTTCCACTGCGGCCACCTGCGACAGGCGCACCACCTGGTCGCCACTGCGCTTGACGACGACCTGCCCAAACTCGGCCGGCGTACCAATTCGCCCTACCAGCCGGATGCTCTGGTCCTGCAGCCGCCCGCGCACCTTGCCCACCGGTGCGTTGGCGTTCTGATTGCGCAGCGCGTTCACGACATCGCCCACCGAGACCCCGAACTCGCGCAGCTTCTCTGACTTCAGCAGCACGCTCAGCTCGCGGTTCAGAGCGCCATTGACCGTGACGACCGCTGCTCCCGGCAGACCGCGCAGGCGATCGGCCAGATCGTCTTCGGCCAGGCGCGACAGTGCCGCCTTGGACATCGACTTCGACGACAACGCCAGTTGCATCACCGGCTGCGCCGAGGGGTCCACGCGCTGCAACACCGGTTCCCGCATCTCGGTCGGCAGCTTGTAGCGCACCGAGGCAATGGCGTTGCGGACCTCGTCGGCGGCCACCACCAGGTCTTTGTCGAAGCTGAATTCCAGCACCAGCTTGGCAGTGCCTTCGCTGGCGGTGGAGCGCACTTCCTTGACGCCGGAAATGCCTTGCAGCGACTTCTCGATGCGGTTGACGACTTCGCGCTCTGTAGTCTCGGGCGACGCGCCGGGATACGGAATGGTGACCACTAAAACCGGCGGCTCTACGTCTGGAAACTGGTTGACCCGCAGCTTGGACAACGCCAGCAAACCGATCGCCATCAGACCGATGATGATGACGATCATCGCCACCGGCCGCTTGATGCTGAATGCAGAAAGAAACATGCGGCCTCACTTCGCCGCGACGGCGGCCTGGGATGCAGAAGCGGCGCTGGCGGTAGCCGGCGGCTTCGCGATTTCGAAGCCCTGCCCGTCGACCACGGCGTCGCCGGGGCTGCGCAAGATGCGGTCACCGGGCTGCAGCCCGGACAGCACCGGAAACTGGCCACTGCGGGAATCGCGCGGTCCCAGTTTGACGGCGACCTTGCTGATCTTCTTGCCGCCCGCGCCTTCGTCCACTCGCCAGACCCAGGCCTGATCGCCAGCGCGCGAGATTGCGCCTTCGGGCAGCAGCAGCGCCTGCGTGCCGCCGGTGGCGATGCGTCCTTCGGCAAACAAGCCCGCCACCCGCGGCGCCTTTGCAGGGTCGTTGAAGTCGATGATGACTTCGACCTGCCGGGTGGTGGCATTGGCGGCCGCGTCGATGCGCTTGACGGTGCCGGCGTAGTCGGTGTCGCCCATGCCGTTGACGCGAAAGCTCACCGCTTCGCCGAGCTTCAGCGACTGGAGCTGGTCGGAACTGACCAGCCCTTCGAAGCGCATGCTGCGCGGGTCGATCACCTTGACCAGTTCACGACCGACTTGAACCGTATCGCCGACCGAGGCCTGGCGCTCACTGACCAGGCCGTCGAACGGCGCGCGGATTTCGGTGCGGCGCAGTTGTTGGCGCGCCGTGACAGCGCGGCCGCGCGCAGCGACCAGGTCGCTTTGCGCATTGCTGCGGCGCATCTGGGCGTCGTCCAGGGCCTGCATCGACATCATGCCCTGGGCCTGCAACGTTTTCATGCGCTGCACCTGGCGTTCGCTCTGGTCGAAAGATTCGGCAGAGGCGCGAACGGCGGCATCGGCAGAAATCAGACTGTCGCGGATCGCGGTTTCGTCCAGGCGCATCAACAAGTCACCGGTTTTGACTGCTTCGCCATTCTCCTTGTAGACCTGCGTCACGATCGCCGCAACCTCGGCACGCAAGTCGGCCTTGCGCTGCGGCTGGACCGAGCCGGTGACAACCGGACCGCTGGCCAGCAGACCAGGCTCGACCGTGCGCAGGTCTTCGGGCGAGAGCAACAAAACGGGAGCCGACGCGGCCAGCGCAGCCGCCGCGGGCTTGCCTCCGGCGTCCTTGGCGGGTTTCCCGCAACCGGTCAGCGCAAGCGTCGAGAGAAGCAACAACAGGGCCGCAACGGCCTTCGAATGACGCAGGATGCGCATGGTGCAGTGGCGGCGCGGCCCGGAGGCCGCAGCCGCGATGATCAAAACCCTGGAGGTTAGCCGGTGCCGCGCCGCGCCGCGCGCGACGATGCGACCAAACGAGACCGGTGCCGCGTGAACTGCCGAAGCGCGGCGCCAAACGACGCCCATCGAGTTTGCCCGGTGCAAAGGGCGCGGGAGCCGGTCGTTGCTACCCGGTGCGCCGCCGCGCTGACAATACGGCGGCATGGAACGTTCAACCCGCCAGCGCGCTGCCATCCGCTCCGTCATCGGTGCGGCGGGCCGTCCACTGTCACCGCAGGAAGTGCTGGACGCCGCGCAGGCACAAGTGCCCGGGATCGGCTTCGCTACCATTTACCGCAATTTGAAGTTGCTGGTCGATGCGGGGGACTTGACGCCCGTTTCGCTGCCCGGCGAAAGCCCGCGCTATGAAGCCGCGGCGCCCGGCCACCATCACCATTTCCAGTGTTTGACATGCAAACGGGTGTTCGAAGTCCACGGCTGCCCCGGTGACATGCTGCGACTCGCACCCGATGGTTTCACTGTCGAAAGCCACGAGCTGACCCTGTACGGCCGTTGCGACGAGTGCCCGGCGCCACGCGGGACCCCACGCGCGCGCCGGCCGGGCTGAACCCGGCGCCCCATCGCCTTTTGCGGTCGCGGCGACCTCGGGCCAGACGCTATGATCCGCCGCGTTGGTGCTCGTCGAAGCCTTCAGCCTAGACAGTTCAACGGGAATCAGGAGAGTGACTGCCCAACGGCAAGTGCTCAACCTGAGCTGCCCCCGCAACGGTAAGCGGACGGAAGCCATTTGATCTTCGGCTTTCCGCTCGTGACTAGAGCCACTGGAACAGCGTCGCTTCGTGCGGTGCCGACCGGGAAGGCGTCACGGGTCGTCTCCGCCAGCCCGGATACCGGCCAACGAGGTGACGTGCCGCGCGAGCGCTGCGTCGTAAGGTGCGGGCCCGCGGGGAAGCGGGTCTGCGCGACTTTCGCGTTTCCTCACATGCCTTCAACCTGTAGTCCCCACCGCGAGGGCCTGGCTGCTTTCGGCCGCCCCGCTTGCCTGCTCCTCGTTATTGGCTGTTTCCATGCGCCAGCCTTGCACGCCCAGACCGTTTCTACGGCGGGACCGGAGACGATCGTGATTACCGCCAACCGCACGCCGCAGCCGCTGTCGTCGGTATTGGCCGACATCTCGGTCATTGATCGCGCGACGATCGAGCGCGCCGGCGTTACCGGTGTGGCCGATCTGCTGGCGCAGCTGCCCGGGGTCGAGTTCGCACGCAACGGCGGCCCGGGCACCGCCACCAGTGTCTTCATTCGGGGCAGTGAGAACCGCCACACCGCGGTCTACATCGACGGCGTACGCCTTGATTCGCAATCGGTCGGGGGTGCGCCCTGGGAGCAGATTCCGCTGGACCAGATCGAGCGCATCGAAGTACTGCGCGGTCCGGCCGCTGCGGTCTACGGCTCCGATGCAGTGGCCGGCGTGGTGCAACTCTTCACCAAACGCGGCCAGGGCGCAGCAAAGCCGACCGCGTCGGTCACGCTCGGCTCGCACGACACGACGCAGCTGCAGGCCGGCGTCAGCGGCTCCACGGGCGGCTTCGATTACGCGCTTTCCGGTTCGCACGGGCGCAGCAAGGGCTTCGATTCGCAAACGCCTGCCGCGATTGGCCACAACCCGGACAAAGACGGTTTTCGGCGTGACTCGGTCCAGGCGCGGGCCGGCTTCCAGTTCGACCGCGTTCACCGCATCGACGCCTCGGTGCTGGCCAGCAACCTGCGGGCACAGTACGACGGGTTCACACCCAGTTTCGACGACATCGGCCACAACACCCTGCGCACTGGCAGCCTGGCGTGGCAAGGGCGGTGGAACGAAGACGCGACGACCCGGCTGCAAGTGGGCGAGACGCGCAGCACCTACGCGTCCGAGCCGAGCATCTACCGCACCGAAACCAGCTTGCGCAACCTCACGCTGCAGCACGAGCAGCGGCTGGGCACGCAACTGCTGAGCGGGCAGCTGGAACGCCGCGACGACGAATTGCGCAACCCCGCCACCGACTTTGCAGCCGCGCTGCAAGGGAAGCGCCACCAGAACGCCGTCGGATTGGGCTGGCGTGGCGACTTCGGCCCGGTCGGGCTGCAGGCCCATGCACGCCGCGACGACGACAGTGAATTCGGCGGCAAGACCACCGGCAGCCTCGCCGTGGGCTGGGCTTTCCTGTCGCAATGGCGTGCGACGGCTTCGGCCGCGACGTCGTTCCGCGTGCCCACGCTCTACCAGCGCTTCAGCGAATACGGCAACGCGGCGCTGGTGCCGGAGACGGGCCGCAACGTCGAGCTCGGCCTGCGCTGGGCGGTGGCCAGCACCGAGGCCAGCTTGACGGCATGGCGCAACCAGATCTCCAGCCTGATCGACTTCGGTCCACCCGGGCCCTGCGCCGACAGTTTTGGCTGTTATGTCAATGTCGGTCGCTCGCAGCTCGAAGGCGTGACGCTGGCAGCGCGCTCGCGGCTGGCTGGCGTGACACTGCACGGCTCGCTGGACTGGCACGACCCGCGAAACCGCGACACCGACAAGCTGCTGGCGCGACGCGCCCGGCGCTTGGCCACCTTCGGCGCTGAAACGCAATGGATAGGCTGGACCTTCGGCGCCGAAGTGCAAGCCGCTGGCATGCGTTACGAGGACGCTGCCAACACCCAGCGCCTGGGCGGCTATGCGTTGTTGGGGCTGTCGGTCAGCAAGCTGCTGCTGCCGGGGCTGACGCTCGAAGGCCGCATCGACAACATCGCCGGCAAGGACTATGAGCTGGCGCGCACTTACGCCACCGCCGGCCGCACCGGTCAGTTGGTGTTGCGCTGGACCCTGCCCTAGCGCAGCTGCCTGAATGGCCATTGATTTTCCGGGCCCGCTGTGGCCACAGGCGCTGGCCCGCAGCAATGCGGTAGCCGACTTGCCGGTGGCCACGCACGAGCTGGCCGGGAAGGAATCGGCGTGAACGTCTTTTCGTCCCGCCGCGCGTTGCTTCGCCGGATCGGACAGGTCGCATTGATCGGACTCTGGGGCCTGCCGGGGCTGTTGCCGGACGCCGTGATCGCGCGCACCGAACTGGCTCAACCGATCGTCGTCCGCGACGACCGCGGTACCGAACACCGCCTGGCGGCACCGCCGCAGCGAATCATCACGCTGCTGCCTTCGTTGACCGAGCTGGTCTGGGCGCTCGGCGCCGGACCGCGGCTGGTCGGCGTGGACCGCTACTCGAACTGGCCGGCGGCGGTGGCAAGGCTGCCGCATCTGGGTGGCCTGGACGACCCGCAGATCGAAGCCATCGCAGCACTCAAGCCCGATGTAATTCTGGCTTCGACTTGGTCGCGTGCAGTCGATCGGCTGGAGGCGCTGGGCTTCACCGTCGTGCGCCTCAAGTCCGAGACCCACGGTGACGTGCGGCGCTCGCTCGACCTTCTGGCACGGCTGTTCGGCACACCCGCGGAAGGCGCGCGGGTCTGGGCCCGGCTCGAACAGGAAATCGGCGCCGCGGCTGCGCGCGTGCCAGCGGCGCTGCGCGGTCAGCGCGTCTACTTCGAGATCGACGGCGGGCCCTATGCCGCCGGTACCAGCTCGTTCATCGGCGAGACGTTGGCGCGGCTGCAGATGGGCAACATCGTTCCTGCGGCACTCGGACCCTTCCCCAAACTGAACCCGGAGTTCGTGGTGCGCGCCAAGCCGGATGTGATCATGGGCGCGCAACGCGAACTGGCAGCGCTGACCCAGCGACCAGGCTGGGACTCGCTGACAGCGGTGCGCGAACACCGAATGTGTGGTTTCGATTCCGCGGCCGCCGACATACTGGTGCGACCCGGGCCGCGCCTGGGTGAAGCCGCCGGGTTGCTGGCCGACTGCCTGGCACGTCTGGGCAGAGGCGCGGCGCGGTGACGCTCACGGCTGCTTCGCCCATGCCCACGCCAGTCGATGGCGACGCGTTGCGCCGGCGCCGTCTGGTCGGCTGGATGGCACTGGTAATCCTGGCCGGGTTGTTGGCAGGTCTGGCGACCGGTTCGAGTGGCTTTGCACCGCGCGGCTTCTGGGCCGATCTGCACGGCCCGGATGCCGCGTTGTTGATCGGTCAGATCCGCGCCCCGCGCACTCTGGGCGCGGCGCTGGTCGGCGCCCTGTTGGGTTTGTCCGGTGCGATCGCGCAGGGGTTGTTTCGCAATCCGCTGGCCGACCCCTACCTGCTCGGCAGCGCCGCTGGTGCCGGCTTGGGTATCGTGGTGGTGCTGGCCGCTGCTGCACTCGGCGGCAGCGCCATCAGCCTGTCGACCGTGGCCTGGATCGAACGCGTGGGTTTGGTCGGCGCGGCCTTCATCGGCGCTCTGGGGGGCGTGGCGATGACCTTGACGCTGTCACGCGGCGCGGTCCAGACCTTGCGCCTCTTGCTGGCCGGCGTGGTGGTAGGCGTGTTGTTGGGCGCCGTCAGCGACCTCATCACCGTGGCTTCACCCGACGCCCTGCGCGGCAAGCAGGCATTCATGCTGGGCAGCACCAGCTTCCTGGGTTGGAACGCCTTGCTGCTGATGAGCATCGGCCTCACGCTACTGGCCCTGCTGGCGTGGCGCCACGCGCGTGGGCTGGACGCGTTGACGCTCGGCGAGGACAGCGCCGCCAGCCTGGGACTGGACCTGGTGCGGATGCGATTGGTGCTGGTGGTGATGCTGAGCCTGGGCACCGCGCTGGCGGTCTCGCAGTCGGGGCTGGTGGCTTTTGTCGGACTGGTTGCGCCACACCTGGTGCGGCGCAATGCACCCGGGCGCCACGGCTGGCTCCTGCTGGCCAGTGCTGGCATGGGCGCGGCGCTGCTGCTGGTGGCCGACGTGATTTCACGCGCGCTGATCGCCCCGGAAGAACTGCCGGTGGGCGTGGTGACGGCGGTGCTCGGCGGCTGCTATTTGTTCTGGTTGCTGCGCCAGCGGACGAGCCTGTGACGGCCACCCCACCCGGGCTCCAGGCCGAAGCCGTTCGCGTGCAACTGGGGCAGCGCGATGTGCTTCACGGCGTGAGTCTGCAGCTGCGTTCCGGCTGGACCGCACTGGTCGGCCCCAACGGCGCTGGCAAGTCGACCTTGCTGCGCGCGCTCGCCGGCTTGCAGCCATTGGCCGGTGGCCAGGTTCTCCTGCAGGGCCAGCCGCTGCAAGCGACGAAACCGGCCGAACGGGCGCGGCACATCGCCTGGTTGGCGCAGCAGGGTGAGGTGACGGGTGAGCTGACGGTGCGCGAAACGGTGGGACTCGGTCGCATCGCGCATCTCGGCCTGCTCGGTTCCGCCGGTCCGGCGGACCAGGCGGCAGTCGCGCAGGCGATGGCGCTAACCGAGTGCACTCCGTGGCAAAACAGACGGCTGCATCAGCTCTCAGGTGGCGAACGCCAACGTGTGCTGCTGGCCCGCGTGCTAGCCACCGAAGCGCCGCTGCTGCTGCTGGACGAACCCACCACGCACCTGGACGCGCCGCACCAAGTGGCGTTGGCGCGGCTGTTCCGCCGCTTGGCGCACGAGCCCGCGCGGCGTCGAACGGTGCTGACTGTGCTGCACGATCTGCCAATCGCGTTGCAGGCCGACCGCCTGCTGGTGCTGGACCGCGGGCGCTTATGCTGCGACGGTCAGCCCGCCGACCTGGCCGTGCAAGCCACGCTGGTGCGGGTATTCGAAGGCGCTATCCGGATCGAGACCGATGCCAGCGGTCGACCGCGCGTTGCTTTGGCACTTGACGAAGCCTGAACCGTTCTGGGAATGCGCCAGTTCAAGCTGTTGCACCACTCTCCCCGATTCAACGGTTCCGCGAGCAGAAAAGCGCAATCGACGCCTACTCAATGCAGGAAGATCGCCAGCAAGATGATGATAGGAATGGGAATACCGAGAAACCAAAGTAGCAGCGAACTCATACGAAACTCCTGAATGAAGGGTTGAAACGGCTGTAGGGAACGATCGACTCAAAGATCGCGTTGGCGACCGCCATAGGTCGCAGCCAGACTGGCCCCGAAGGCGCCGATCAGCAGCGAGACGAACAGCCACAGCGCAGCGCCGGCAGAAGCTTTTCGGGCCTTGTCGGCAGCATCGCGGGCGGCCGTCTCGGCTTGCTTGAGCTTGGTCTGCAACGTGTCGAAAGTCGTCTTCACACGGGCCTCGGCGTCGGCTTGCGACAAACCGGTACGGGCAGCAACTACCTGGCCCACATAACGGGTGTCTGGTGCCGACAGGGTGCCGGTGCTGATCGCATTGGCGAAGATGCGACTGACTTCAGCACCAGATGCGGCTGGGCTGATGTCGGGAAGCCCAGCGCCAGCCGGAGTGGCGGCCGGGTCTTTCCTGAACAACGAGTCGACAAAATAGCCCATCGAAGAACCCGAGCCGGAAGACTCGTCGTTCTTCACGGCGCTGGTACCAGCCGCCGCTGCGCCGGCCACCGCTGTCGTCGCCACACCGCCCGCAACGCTGGCACCGGCCTTGACACCGGACGACAACACCGAGCCAATGGCCGAGCCCAACACAGCAGCCGTTACCAATGTAGCCACCGACCAAGCCAGGAAACCGTGGGCGGTGTCACGAAAATAGACTTCGTCGGTATGCACGCCCTGCCACTTGGTGCGCAAGCGCCCCGCCAGATAACCGCCCAGACCCGATGCTGCCAACTGGGTCAACGTCAGCCAGATCACGGTGCTGACACCGAAGGTGGTGCCACTGACGCCCTGCCCTGTCCACGGGGACACCGAGGACAAACCGAGACCCGTGCCCAGGATCAGCAAGATCAGCGACAGCGCCGCTGCGCCCGCGGCACCCGCGAAGACTGCACCCCAGGACACGCCCGGTCGAGCGCTATCGGCCAGCGCCTCCGGGGTGAGGTTGCCGTAGGTCGGGAGGCCGGCGGACGAAGGCATGGTGGTGGGTGTCATGGGCGTTGGCAAGTAGCGCTGGATGAGGGTGCGCCATCATCGTCGGCTCTGGCGCGCACAGCGTAGGCAGCGTTCAGTCGCGGCTGTAGGTCAACTTCCCACGAAAACCCATACGCGCCGGGTCTGAATTGGCGGGGCAGGTGGCTCAGACGGTCGGAAGCAGAGTCGCCGTCGCAACCGGTAGACGGCCCTACTTCGCAGCGACTCGGGGCAACGCATAAGCGATGACCGAGTCACCTGCCTTGGTTCCGGTCGACCCATGCCCGCCTGCCACAGCCACCACGAACTGGCGGCCGTCGGCACCCAGGTAAGTCATCGGTGTGGCCTGCCCGCCAGCCGGAAGGCGGCCTTCCCACAACTGCTTGCCGGTGCTGAGGTCGTAAGCCCGGAGAAAATAGTCCAGTGTCCCCGACAGAAAAGCCACACCCCCCGCCGTGATGATCGGCCCGCCCAGGTCGGGCACGCCCATCCGGAACGGGAGCGGCAGTGGCGACAGGTCGCGAACCGTTCCGTTGCGGTGTTTCCAGACGATCTTGCCCGTGGTCAGATCCGCGCCTGCAACGTAACCCCAGGGTGGCGCCTGGCATGGAATGCCCAGCGGCGACACGAAGGGATGCAGGTCGACCGCGAATGGCGCGCCGAAGTTCTCGTTCAGGGCAGGCAGGGCGCCCTTGGGTGGCGAGTCATTGACCATGAGCGCGGTGTCGTCCGGCCGGGGCTTCAGTTGCGAGACGAACGCCAGGTAGACCGGTGTGGTGAAAGCGACCTGGCGTGAAGGATCGACGGCCACGCCGCCCCAGTTGAAGACGCCGAAATTGCCCGGGTAGATCAGCGAGCCCTGGGTCGACGGTGGCGTGAAGCGCCCTTCGTAGCGCAGCCGGTGGAACGCGATGCGGCACGCCAGTTGATCGAACAGGGTGCCGCCCCACATGTCTTTGCCGGTCAGCACCGGTGGATCGAATGAGAGCGCACCCTTCGGCTGTGTGGCTGCGGTGCGGTCACCTTTCGCGGCACCCTGCGGTGCGGCCAGTTCCTCAACGGCGTGGATGGGCGTGCCGTCGCGGCGGTCGAGCACAAACAGTTCGCC
>JALYUN010000046.1 GCA_030853725.1 Pseudomonadota bacterium
CCTTCGATCTGGCTGGCCGCGCCCGTCAGACGACTCTGGCGCAGCAGGCTGGCAGCGGGCCGACCGGGCGGACCCGCTGCGGCGCTGCCGCCGGCCATGAACAGTACCTGGCCTGACGCCGTCACCATCGAGACCTCGCTGGCACCGAGCTGCTCGCGCAGGCGCTCCAACGCCAGCGGCGCCACCGCGCCGCCGCTGTCGGCAATGCGGTCGGCAGCCAACCGGGTCTTGCGTTGCAGGTCGCTGGACAGGGCTTCCAACGTGCCTCTGCCCAGGGCCAGTCCGGCGTCGAGCGCGCCGGCTACTCGCACATCGAACCAGGCTTCGATGCTGCGCGATGCGAATTGGTAGGAAACGGTGTAGATCACGAGCCCCGGCAGCAAACCCACCAGCGCGAAGATGCCCGCCAGCTTCAGCAGCAACCGGCTACCGAACTTGCCACGCCGCAAGCGCGCGGCCAGCCGGAAGGCGACGACGCCGATCACCACCGCCAGCAACGCCGCCACCGCCACATTGATGCGAAACAGCCATGCGAAGTTACGTTCGTACAGCCCGCTGTCCTGGCTGCTGAACGACAGCACGAAAGCCAGCACCAACACCATGCCGGTGACGGCGACGATGCCGACGAACCAGCCCCAGCGGAGCGATTTTTTCATCGAGCAGCTGCCTCGGTCATAGCTCGACCTTCAGCACCCGCGACGCTTCCACGGCCCATTCGCTCTGACCGCCCAGGCCGAACTGCATCGGCCCGGGCAACTGTGAGGTGTCGAGTCGGAAACGGAAGTCGACGTAGTAACTCTTGTCGGATTCGAGTTGCGACAGCTCGGCGATCTTCCAGCCCGAACTGCGTGACACGGCGGCCAGCGACTCGGCCAGCGTGGCGTGGGTCTGGTTGAAGCCGCCCAGCCCGACGCGCCAGGTGTTGGTCAGCGGCTGGTAGGCCACGCGCCAGGAACGCGAGATGCGCGAAACCCGCTCGTCGCGCCAGTACCAGCGGTTGCGGTAGAGCTGCGCTTCGGCCACGAAGTACAGCGGTACGCCGCGGCGCAACGCTTCGTCCACTGCCCGCGGCAGGTTGATGCGAACCGCGAATTCAAGGTTCAGTGCGCCGTCGGCGCGTTCCAGGTGCAGCGTGGCCAGCTCCACCGGCTGGCTCTGCATCTGGTTTTGTAGCGGCGCATTGGTGGACGGCGGCGCTTGCAGCGGCACTTGTGGCAGTGCCGACGCCGGCGCTGAAACCGATGCCGATGCCGACGCCGATGCCGAGGCCGAGACCGTTGGCTGCGCCCGCAGCGGGGGTGGCTGCAGCAAGCCGAGCAGCGCAGTCGCCACCAGTACCGGCCGCGCAGTCCGCCACGGGCCACAGCGCCGGGGGTGCGGCGGGCGGGGCGGTAGTGGACTGACCGGCGGCGGGACCATGGCGATCAAAGGCTTCGGGAGAACGGGGATGACAGCTCAACCGGCGTGGCCTGCTGAAGCGGCTCGATCGGCGCATGCCGGTGACGTACTGCTGGGCAGGCCGGAAAGGGCGGACCGCCGACTGCGGCCCGGGCGGCGGGGTCTTCAGGTCTTGTGCAACAGGGCGTAGAAAAAGCCGTCCTGAAGCTGCGAAGCCAGACCGTGGATCCCCTGCGGCGCATTGTCGCGGCTCGGCAGCAAATGACCCGGCGACAGCGGGTCGAGCCGGGCCGACCCAGCCGGCTGGCGTTGCAAAAACGCACCGATCTGCTGCTGACCTTCGGCCAGGAAGATCGAGCAAGTGGCATACAGCAGCCGCCCGCCTGGCGCAAGCAAGGGCCACAGAGCGTCCAGCATCTGGGCCTGGATACGCGCCAATGCGGTGATGTCGTCGCCACGGCGCAGCCAGCGTATGTCGGGATGGCGGCGCACGATGCCGGAAGCCGTGCAAGGCGCGTCGAGCAGGATCGCGTCGAAGGGCTTGCCGTCCCACCAGGCGGCGGGCTGGCGCGCGTCGCCGGCCTTGACCGTGGCCTGCAGTTGCAGTCGATTCAAGGTGTCTTGCACCCGCACCAGGCGCAGCGGGTCGCTGTCCAACGCCAGCAACTCGGGCTCGGCCAGCTCCAGCCAGTGGGCGGTCTTGCCGCCAGGCGCCGCGCAGGCGTCGAGCACACGCGCACCCGGCTGCAGAGCCGGCAGCAGCAGCCAGGCGGCACGCTGAGCCGCGGCGTCCTGAACCGAAACCTCGCCTTCGGCAAAGCCAGGCAACTGCAGCACCGGGCAGGGATCGACCAGCACCACGGCCTGCCCGCCCAGTGCCGGGTCGTCGACTAGGGTGGCGCGGCGCCCGGCTTCGGCCAGCCGCTGCACATAAGCTGCGCCCGTGCTGCGGCGTCGGTTCACGCGCAACGTCATCGGCGGGTGTTGGTTGGCTGCGGCCAGCAGGCTCTGCCAGGATTCGGGCCAGTCGTGGCGTACGCGCTCGATCCACCACAGCGGGTGGTTGTAGGCGCCCACTGGGGCATGCAGCACTTGGGCGGTGATGGCAGCCCGCTCGCGCAGGAAGCGCCTCATCACGGCGTTGATGAAGCCGGCCGCCGCAGGCGTGCGCAGCCGCGCCGCGCCCACGGCCTGGTCGACCAGGGTGTGTTCGGCATACGGCATCGCGTCGGCCGGCCACAGCAGCGCCAGCGCGGTCACGAGCAGCGCGTCGACATGGGGTGCCGGTTGCTTCGGCGCCAGCAGGGCCCGGGTTTCGGTGGCGCTGCCGAGCCAGCGCAGCGCGTGAAAGGCCAGTGCCTGAGTGCCGGGCCGGGCTTCGGGCGGGCAGCGCGCCAGCACGTCGGTGAGCGACTGGCCGGCGCGCACCGCCTGCACCGCGTCGGCGGTGTGTTCCAGCAGTCGGGCCAGCGGCAGTGAGGCTTGCGCGGCTGCGCCACTGGGGGTCAGAGAGAGGGGCGGCGCTGTCATCGGCAAAGTCTAGTGCGACCGTTTGGCGATCGGGCGGCGATCGGCACCCGATCGGCACCAGCAAGCGCAGCAAGCCCACAGCAGGCGCTCTAGCGGCACATACAAGCAGCGCAAACAAGCAGCGCGCACAATCGCGCTCCCGACGCTAGACTGGCCGCACTGCTGAAAGTGGCAGCGGCACCCCAGACCGCATGGCCCGAGTCCCATCCCCAGCACCTGCCCAGCCTCAGCCAGATCGCGTCGTTCTTGGGCAAGCGGAACTGGCGGCGCTGCCCGTATCCGAGCGCATCCGCTACCGGCTCGTCGAGGCTCAATGCCGCTATCACGCCAACGACAACATCGCGGCGCATGTGCGTGATGGTGAGCTGGAAGAGCTCAAGGCCGAGGTCCAGTCGAAGATGCAACAGGTGCTGCAGTCCTTGGTGATCGACACCGTCAGCGACCACAACACCCAGGACACCGCCAAGCGTGTGGCAAAGATGTACATCGACGAGGTCTTCCGTGGCCGCTTCGTGCCGATTCCGAAGGTGACCGAATTCCCGAACGCGGCTCGTCTGAACGAGCTGATGATCGTCGGCCCGATCACCGTGCGCAGCGCCTGCAGTCACCACATGTGCCCGATCGTCGGCAAGGTCTGGATCGGCCTGCTGCCCAACGAACACAGCAACCTGATCGGACTGTCGAAGTACACGCGAATCGCCGACTGGATCATGAGCCGGCCGCAGATACAGGAAGAGGCGGTGACGATGCTGGCGAACGAATTGCAGGAGCGCGTGCGCCCCGACGGCTTGGCGATCGTGATGGAGGCCGACCACTTCTGCATGCACTGGCGCGGTGTCAAGGACACCGAAACCGCCATGGTCAACAGCGTGATGCGCGGCGCGTTTCTGAAAGACGCCAATCTTCGGCGCGAATTCCTGTCGTTGCTGCCACGCCGCCAGGCCTGAAGGAGAACACCCGATGCTCGTCAGACTTCTTTACGGCAGCCGCGCGGTTGCCAGCGTCGACCAGAACGAATTGCTGGCGATCCTGCGCAAGTCGAAGGCCAACAACCCGAAAGAGGGCGTGACCGGCGTGCTGTGCTTCGGCGAAGGCATCTTCCTGCAGGTGCTCGAAGGCGGCCGCAGCGCAGTCAACCGGCTCTACAACCGGATCGCAGCCGACCCCCGCCACAGCGACGTCGAACTGCTGTGCTACGACGAAATCGGTGAACGCCACTTTGCGGGCTGGTCGATGGGGCAAGTCAACATGGCCCGGCTGAATCCGGCGCTGCTGCTGAAGTATTCAGAGCGGCCGACGTTGGATCCGTTCGCGGTTTCGGGCGCGGCTTCGATGGCGCTGTTCCGGGAACTGATGGCCACGGCGTCGATCGTCGGGCAGGGTTGAGGTCGGGGAGCGCACGAGCTTCAGGACAAGTCGTTACACGGCAGTTGCCACCGCTGGGGCGCTTTGTGACTGGCAAGGGTCCCTGTTCGCGGCTTCGGTTTGTGGTCTCGGCGCGCCGTTGTGCCTACTCTGCCTTGACGCCAACGGAAGAAGCGGCGGGAGACGTCGCCTCGCGCAGCTGAGCTTCGACACGTTTCTTCACCGCCATCGCCACGCCCCCTGACTGAAGGGGTTGTGAATCCCAGTGCGCCGCAGCAGCATCTGCTTTGCCCGGAGAGTTCCAGGCGGCGCCTCGGTAAAGACACTCAAGCAGCAGGAGCAGACGATGACGACCCACTTCTTTCCCACACGCCTAGCACCTGCGATGCGTGCGCTGACAACTGGCGCCGCAGGTGTGGCGTTGTCCCTCGGACTTCAGGCAACGGCGCTGGCCAGCAGCGTCAGCTTGTGCCCCAACTCTGGCGTCACGGGTGGGTCCCACAACAGCTTCACGGCTGTTCCGGGGCCTCTGGATGCCGCTTGTGGCCCCAACAGCGCCGTGACCATGAACATCGTCGGCGCACAGGACTATGCCAAGTTGACATACGGCCCCGCGACGTCGGGCTATCCCGGTGGACTGACCCTGGGCGGCATCGTCGGCATTCATGCCGACGTGGTCGTCAACTCGGCCACCACGGCGCCTTATTTTCAGTTGGGCTTCGTGACCGGCAATACCGCGCTCGGCCAGTCGTCCGGCGGCAATCAGATCCTGTTCATCGAATTTCAGAGCTTGACGGTGACTCCCAGCGGAGACATGGACGTCAACCCGATGACCACGCTTTTCAATATGTACGACAACACCACCGGGCAATATCTACAAAACGGCCAGCAGGATGTACGAACGCTGGACAGCTGGTTGAGCACCTACTCCTTCCTGTCGGGCACGGCCGTCGATCAGATCCGGATTGCGATCGGTCTCGGCGGCGGCGCGGGCCCGGGGGAGAGTCTGACCGTCAATGCCCTCGCTGTCAGCCAAGCAGACGCGGCAGCCGTTCCTGAGCCGGCCTCGTGGGCGCTCGTTGGCCTTGCCCTCGGCGCCGCAGGGTTTGCCGGGCGTAAGCGCGCGAAGTAGAGGGCCTGAGTTCGCAGGCCTAGGAAAGGGGGTGCGGTGGCTCGCACTCCGGCGCCACGTGTGCCTCGGTGAAATCCCGGATTCACGTTCTCAGGCTTAGGTCATACATTCGCATTTGCTTATATGCAAATGTAAAGATGAATCACCAACGCAGCGAAACGCCCGGCCGCTTGCAGAAAGCGCCCGAAAATTTCCTCGACCGCGAGGCTGTCTCTTGTGTGCAGGCCGAAGCACGTGATGGCCGGCGCGACTTCCTGCGCACTGCCTTCGTCGCTGCGGCCGCTGGCTCCGCGCCCGTGGCCGCACTGGCTCAGGCAAAACCGCCAGCGGGGGCGGGTGACCCGAACATTTTGGAGTTGCCGGCGCACAGCAAGGGGCTCGGCCAGCCGGTCGCCACCGACGGCTATGGCCACCCTTCGAAGTACGAACACAACGTGCAGCGCCGCCAGAGCCCCGGTCTGACGCAGACCCGGCAGGCTTCGGTTTCGTTTGCGCCGTTGCAAAGCCTGTTCGGCATCGTCACGCCCAGTGGCCTGCACTTCGAACGCCACCACCAGGGCTGGTGGGACATCGACCCTTCGAAGCACCGTTTCATGCTGAACGGTTCCGACGACCGGATGCTGAAGCGGCCGATGGTCTTCAACATGGATGAACTGATGCGGCTGCCGTCGGTCAGCCGCTTTCACTTCATCGAATGCGGCGCCAACACCGGCATGGATTGGGGCAACGTGGCGGTGCCAACCTGCCAGTACACGCACGGCATGCTGAGTTGCAGCGAATTCACCGGCGTGCCGCTGCGCACGCTGCTGGAAATGGCGGGCGCCGACTTCAAGCGCGGGCGCTATTTGCTGGCCGAAGGCGCCGACGGGTCTTCGATGACGCGCACGATTCCGATGGAGTTGGTGGAGAACGGCGAAGTCTTCGTCGCCTACGGCCAGAACGGCGAAATGCTGCGGCCGGAGAACGGCTACCCGCTGCGCCTGGTGGTGCCCGGTGTTCAAGGCGTGAGCTGGGTCAAGTACCTGCGGCGCATCGAAGTCGGTGACCAGCCCTACGCCACCAAAGACGAAGCCGTGCACTACATCGACCTGATGCCCGGCGGACTGCACCGCCAGTACACCAGCACGCAAGAGTGCAAGAGCGTCGTCACCACGCCATCGGGCGGGCAGGTGTTGCTGGACAAGGGCTACTACAGCCTCAACGGCCTGGCCTGGTCGGGCCGCGGCACGGTCAAGGCAGTGGATGTCTCGGTCGACGGCGGGCGCAACTGGCGCCGGGCCGAGTTGCAGGCACCGGTGATGCACAAGTGCCTGACACGCTTCTCGCTGCCCTGGGTCTGGGACGGCAAACCGGCGCTGATCCAGAGCCGCGCCACCGACAGCACGGGCTATGTGCAGCCCGCAGGCCGGCAGTTGCGCGCCGTGCGCGGCACGCGGTCGATCTATCACAACAACGGCATCCAGACCTGGCTCGTCAACGAAACCGGGGAGGTCGGCAATGTTGAATTGTCCTAGCCGCTGGCTCGCTGCGGCGGCGCTGTGCGCTGCGGTGTCCGTGTCGGCCGCACCGGTGGACTTCTCCGGCATCGGTCGCGCTGCCACGCCGGCCGAAGTCAAGGCCTGGGACATCGACGTGCGGCCCGACTTCAAAGGTCTGCCGCCCGGCTCTGGCACGGTGACGCAGGGGCAAGACGTGTGGGAAGCCAAGTGCAGCAGTTGCCACGGCGTGTTCGGTGAGAGCAACGAAACTTTCTCGCCGCTGGTCGGCGGCACCACGGCCGACGACGTGAAGACCGGCCACGTGGCACGGTTGAACGATCCGGCCTACCCCGGCCGCACCACCTTGATGAAGGTGGCCACCGTTTCCACGCTGTGGGACTACATCAACCGCGCCATGCCCTGGAACGCGCCGAAGTCACTGACGCACGACGAGGTCTATGCCGTCACCGCCTACTTGCTGAACCTCGGCAACGTCGTGCCGGCGGACTTCACGCTGTCGGACCGCACGATGGCCGAAGCACAGGCCCGGCTGCCCAACCGCAACGGCATGACCACCGACCACGGCCTGTGGCCCGGCCGTGGGTTCGGCAACGGCGGCCAGGCCGACGTCAAAGCCGTGGCTTGCATGAAAGACTGTGCCGCCGAACCGAACATTCGGTCTTCGCTGCCGGAACATGCCCGCAATGCCCACGGCAATCTGGCGGCACAGAACCGCGTGGTGGGCGCTGAACTGGGCGCCGACACCACGCAGGCGCCGGGTGCGTCGCCGCGTGCTGCTGCGATGGCGGCAACGCTCGCTGGCGTGGCGGCGGCTGCGAGCCAGCCCGGCACCGGCACCGGCAATGACAAGCCGATGGCGCTGCTGAACCAGAACCAGTGCTTGAGCTGCCATGCCGTGGACCGAAAAATGGTCGGTCCGGCGCTGCGCGACGTAGCCGCCAAGCACAAGGACCAGGCCGATCTGGTCGGCTATCTGCAGCAGCGCATTCAGCACGGCGGCCAAGGTGTATGGGGGCCGATCCCGATGCCGCCGCAGTCGATTTCTGCCGACGATGCGAAGACGATTGCAAGCTGGCTGGCGGCCGGCGCGCCGAAGCAATGATTCACCGAGACAACCCATGAAGGAGCACAACATGCAAACCCGTCGAGACATGCTCGGCAGTAGCGCCACCATCGTGGCCCTGCTGGCCGGCATCGGTCTGTTGCCCACAGCCGCACAGGCCGAATGGAACAAGGACGCCTTCGCCGCCAAGAACCTGGCCGATGTGGTCAAGGCGCTCGGCGGTAGCGCACCGGTCGAGAGCAAGGACGTGACCATGACTGGCCCCGACATCGCCGAAAACGGCGCGGTCGTACCGGTAGGCGCCGCCACCACGC
>JALYUN010000052.1 GCA_030853725.1 Pseudomonadota bacterium
ACCCGGCGCCGTGCCAGGACAGACCGGCTTCGTCGCGGTGACGCACCGCCCGCGTCTGCTGGCCGCGCTGGCGGCGCTGGAAGCCGCAGGGCGCGGGGTCGATCGGGTGGTTCCGGCCAGCATGCCCACCGGGATCGGCGCCGACCCGACCCTGGAACTGGCGGGCCTGCCGCTGCGTGGTCATTTCCACCACCGCGCTGTGAGCGGCGTCCGTCAAGACACAACAGAAGCCGGTGAAGCGTCGCCGTGGCTGAGTCTGGCGCGTGGCGACGGGGTGTCGGTATTGCGCTTGTCCGGCGCGTTGGCGCGCGCCCTGGTGTTCGGATCACCGCCCAGCGCCGAGCCACCGGCCGGCCGCTGGACTGCGACGCCCGCGGCCGCGGCAGCGGCGGAAGCCTGGCTGTCGGCGTCGGTGGAATTGTTGACCGATGCCGAACGCGCGCTCGAAGCCGCCGCCACCGATGCCAACCTGCGCCAGTTCGACCTGGCGCCGCGCCACCGCGGCACGCGCGCACTGCGCGAACTGGGCAAGCAGTTCGGCAGTGCGTCCTGGCGGCCGGTGCGGATCGGCCTGGCCGTGCTGCTGCTGGCGCAGGTAGTGGGCCTGAACCTGCACGCCTGGCAGTTGCGACGCGCGGTCGAGCAGCGCAAGCAGGCCATGATCGTGCTGCTGCAGACCACGCACCCGAACGTGCGAGCGGTGCTGGACGCTCCGCTGCAGATGCAGCGCGAAACCGAAAGACTGCGCGCCGCTGCCGGCCGCCCTGGCGGGGCTGACCTGGAAAGCCTGCTCGGCGCGGCCGCCGCCGCCTGGCCCGAAAACACCGGCCCGGTGCAGACGCTGCGTTTCGAGTCGGGCGCGTTGACGCTGGCCGCTCCCGGCTGGACCGAGCCGCAGTTGACGCAGTTCAGGAACCGCTTGCGTGGCAGCGGCTTCGCAGTCGAATCGGCCGAAGACCGTCTGACCGTGACCCGCGCGGGTGCGGCAGCTCCAAGCCCCAGGGGTGCGGCGTGAGTCAGGGTGTGGCCGTTCTGCAACCGCTGCGCCGCCAACTGGCGCCCATTCGCCAGTGGTGGCGCGCCTTGCCGTCGCGTGAACGGAATCTGGTGATGCTGGCCGCAGGGGTGCTCAGCCTGTACCTGCTGTGGGTTCTGGCACTGCAGCCGGCGTTGCAGACCGAAGGTGCTGCGCCACGCGAGCTGGCTACGCTGGAAGCCCAGAGCCAGACGATGCAAAGCCTGGCCGCCGAAGCGGCTGAACTGCGCGCCGCGCCACCGGTCAACCGCGACCAGGCGACGGCCGCATTGAAAGCCGCCACTGAACGCCTGGGTGATGCCGGCAAGCTGTCGCTGCAAGGTGACCGCGCTGTGCTCACCCTCACCAACGCCGGCACGGCGGCGCTGCGCGACTGGTTGGCCGAAGCCCGTTCCGGCGCCCGTGCCCGGCCGGTGGAAGCCAGCCTGAGCCGCGCCGCTACCGGCTACAGCGGCACCGTGGTGGTGGCGGTGGGCGGGTCGGCGCCGTGAGAATCCCATGAAGAAGTGGGCCATCGGCGGCGCGCTGCTCGGCGCCTTCATTGCGTTGATCGTGTTTGCGCCCGCCACTTGGTTGGCCACACTGCTGCGCGATACCACCGGTGAACGTTTGTTGCTGAGCGATGCGCGCGGCACGGTCTGGCGCGGCAGTGCGCTGCTGGTGTTGACCGGTGGTCCCGACAGCCACAGCGCCAGCGCGTTGCCGGGGCGTCTGTACTGGCGCCTGGGCTTGGACGGCGCGGCCATTGGCTTGCGGGCGCAACAGGACTGCTGCATCGACGGTGAGTTGCGGCTGCGCCTGATACCCGGCATCGGTCGCATGCGCCTTGAGTTGCCTGGCGACGCCGCTCAGCCGCGCACGCGGCCCATTGGTCACTGGCCCGCTTCGTGGCTGGTCGGTCTGGGCACGCCTTGGAACACGCTGCAGCCGAGTGGCACCTTGCAGCTCAGCAGCCCCGGCTTGATGCTGGAGCAAGTGCAGGGCCGCTGGCGCTTCAGCGGTCAGGCGGTGATCGAACTGCAGTCGATCGCTTCCCGTGTCTCGACGCTGCCGGAACTGGGCAGCTACCGCGTGCTGATTCAGGGCGACGCCAACGCGGGTGATGCAGCCAGCCTGCAACTGAACACCACCAGCGGCGCGCTGCAGTTGAACGGCAGCGGTCAGTGGTCTGGCCTGGCCGGCTCGAAGCTGCGCTTCAACGGCCAGGCCAGCGCCGCACCGGGCTTCGAGGCCGCGCTGTCGAACCTGCTGAATATCATCGGCCGGCGCCAAGGCGCCGTGTCCGTCATTTCGATCGGATGACCATGAAATCCCGCATCAACCCCCTCATGGCGGCTCTTGCGCTGTTGGTCCTGCTGCTGGCCGCGCTGCTCTGCAGCCCGGGCGCGGCACTGGCGCAGCGCACGGTGACCCGCTCGACTGCGCCAGTCACGGTCAACTTCATTAACGCCGACATCGAAGCCGTATCCCGTGCCTTCGCCGCGATGATCAACCGCGCCATCGTCGTCGACCCGCGCGTCAAGGGCACGATCACCGTCTACAGTGAACAGCCGCAAAGCGTGCGCGCTGCGTTTCAGAGCTTCCAGTCGGCATTGCGCGGCCTGGGCTTTTCGGTGGTGGAAAGCGGCGGCATCTTGAAGGTGGTGCCCGAGGCCGACGCCAAGCTCCAGACCGGCACGGTTTCGATCGGTGAGAACGTGCCGATCCGCGGCGACCAGGTCATCACCCAGATCTTCACGCTGCGCTACGAGAACCCGAACAACCTGGTGGCGGTGCTGCGCCCGCTGATCAGCGCCAACAACACCATCAACGCCAACCCGGGCAGCAACTCACTCGTCATCACCGACTACGCCGACAACCTGCGCCGCATCTCGCAGATCATCTCGGCGCTGGACGTTCCCAGCGGCACCGATGTCGAAGTGGTGCCGCTGCAGTTTGCGGTGGCGGCCGACCTGGCGCCCTTGGTGCAGCGCCTGAGCGAAGGCGGATCCACCCTGCCGACGCCCGGACTGCCGCAAGGCATCGGCGGCGCCAACAGCGTGACCGTGGTGCCCGATTCGCGCAGCAATTCGCTGCTGGTGCGGGCGCCGAACGCCGCCAAGCTGGCCAACGTGCGTGCCACCATCGCCCGGCTCGACCGGCCCAGCACGTTGATCGGGCCCGGCGGATCACTCTGGGTCGTGCACCTGAAACACGCCGACGCCACCCGCCTCGCCACCGTGGTGCGAGCGGCCTTCGGTGCGCTGCGTACCAGCGGCGGCAACGCCAACGGCGGCGGCAACATCCAGCAGTCGTCGCCGACCCTGCCCACGGCCACATCGGGCGGCAACCCGGCTGGCGGCATCGGCGGTGGGCTGGGCAGCAGCGGGGGCAGCGTGACGGCGGTCTCACAGCCTTCCACCGGCGGCTTCATCCAGGCCGACCCGGCCACCAATTCGCTGATCATCACCGCGCCCGAGCCGGAATACCGCCAAGTGCGGGCCCTGATCGACCAGCTCGACACGCGGCGCGCGCAGGTCTACATCGAAAGCATGATCGTCGAGGTCTCGGGCGACAACTCGGCCGACTTCGGCTTTCAGTGGCAGGGCCTGCTGGGCAACAGCGGCAACAAATACGGCTTGATCGGCGGCACCAACTTCAACAACCCTTCGCCCGCCAGCAACATCATCGGTATCAGCACCGGTATCGCTTCGGGTCAGGTCAACATCGGCGAAGGCTTGAACCTGGGGCTGTTGAAGAACATCAGCGGCACCATCACGCTGGCGGCGATCGCACGCGCGCTGGAATCGCAGGCCAACACCAACATCGTCAGTACTCCGAATTTGGTGACGCTGGACAACGAGGAAGCCAAGATCGTGGTCGGGCAGAACGTGCCCTTCATCACGGGCCAGTTCACCGGCGCCGGCGGTGGCGCCGGCGTCACCAACCCGTTCCAGACGATCGAGCGCAAGGACGTGGGCGTGACGCTGCGCATTCGGCCGCAGATCGGCGATAACGGCGCGATCCGCATGACGATCTTCCAGGAGCAGAGCTCGGTACTGCCCACCACCGCAGCCGGCACCAGCAATGCCGGGCCCTCCACCACCAAGCGTTCGATCGAAGGCACGGTGATGGTCGACGAAGGCCAGATCCTGGTGCTGGGCGGGCTGATCGAAGACCGCTTCACCACCAACCAGAGCAAGGTTCCGCTGTTGGGGGACATCCCGTACCTGGGCGCGCTGTTTCGCAGCGAGAGCCGCCAGCGCCAACGCACCAACCTGATGGTCTTCATCCGGCCGATCGTGCTGCGCGACGCCGACGAAACCAATCGCCTGTCGCTCGACCGCTATGAGCAAATCCGTCAGCAGCAACAAGCCGCGCAGCCGGCCAGGAGCATCGTGATTCCGATCAACGAATCGCCGGTGCTGCCCGAGCGGCCGGTGACGCCGCCACCGGACGAGCCGCTGCCGGCCAACCAGCAGCCTTTCACGCCACCGCCACCGACCCCGAAGCCCGCCGAATCGCCGATTCCTCAACCGAAATAAGGCGCCCCGAACCCATGCAACTGCGCCACCCGCTGCCTTACGCCTACGCGAAGGCCCACACGCTGTTGCTGGAAGACGATGGCCAGCAATTGCTGTTGTGGGCTGGCGAGACCACACCGCCCGCTGCGTTGTCTGAAGTCACGCGGCTGTTCGAGATCAGCAGTTTCGAACGCGAAGCCAGTGCCACGCTTGGCCAGCGCATCGCCAGCGCTTATGCCGGCGGCGAGAGCAGCGCCGCGGCCGTGATCGGCGAGGTCGAAAGCGGCGTCGACCTGAGCCGCATGATGCAGGAGCTGCCGGCGGTGGCCGACCTGCTGGAAGCGGCCGACGACGCACCGATCATCCGCATGTTGAACGCGCTCTTGACGCAGGCCGCCAAAGACGGCGCCAGCGACATTCACATCGAACCCTATGAGCGCAGCAGCAGCGTGCGCTTTCGGGTGGACGGCACGCTGCGCGAAGTGGTACAGCCGAACAAGGCGCTGCACGCGGCGTTGATCAGCCGGCTCAAGATCATGGCCGAACTGGACATCGCCGAAAAACGACTGCCGCAAGACGGCCGTATCAGCCTGCGCATCGGGGGCCGGGCGATCGACGTGCGGGTTTCGACCTTGCCCTCGTCACACGGTGAACGCGCGGTGCTGCGCTTGCTGGACAAGACCGAATCACGCTTCACGCTGGAAGGCCTGGGCATGGACGGCGAGGTGCTGACGGCGTTCGAGCGCTTGATCCGCCAGCCGCACGGCATCGTGCTCGTCACCGGGCCCACCGGTTCGGGCAAGACCACCACGCTGTATGCGTCGCTGGGCCGCATCGACACCGCCACCACCAACGTGCTGACGGTAGAAGACCCGGTGGAGTACGAGCTTTCGGGCATTGGCCAGACGCAGGTCAACGCGAAGATCGACTTGACGTTTGCCAAAGCCCTGCGGGCTATCCTGCGGCAAGACCCCGACGTGATCATGATCGGCGAGATCCGCGACCATGAAACTGCGCAGATCGCGATCCAGGCGTCGCTCACCGGCCACCTGGTGCTGGCCACGGTGCACACCAACGACGCACCCAGCAGCGTCACGCGCTTGATCGACATGGGGGTCGAACCGTTCCTGCTGTCGAGCACGCTGGTGGGCGCACTGGCACAACGGCTGGTGCGCAAGTTGTGCCCGGCGTGCAAGCGCGAAGGCACCGATGACGAGCCCGGCGGGCGCGGCGCCTGGCACCCGGTCGGCTGCCCGGTGTGCGCGCAGACCGGCTACAAGGGCCGCACCGGGGTCTATGAATTGATGACGGTCGACTCGGACATGCAGACCCTGATTCACAACCGCGCGGCCGAAAAGGACTTGCTCACAGCCGCACGAAGCGGCGGCTTGCGCTCGATGCGTGAAGACGGGGAGCGGCTGGTGCAGCAAGGTGTGACCTCACTGGAAGAAGTCATCCGCGTCACCCGCGATTGATTCCAATCATCCATCTTCGCGACTGAGCCTTCCCCACTTCTCACACCACCGTGCCAGCCTACAGATTCGAAGCCCTGGACGCCGCTGGCAAGTCGATGACCGGCCTGCTGGAAGCCGACAACGCCAAAGCCGCACGGGCCCAGTTGCGCAGCCGGGCGCTGGTGCCGCTGGCGGTGTCGACGGTGGCGATGAGCGCGCCCATCCGCACCGGCAGCCGCAGCTTCGGCAAACGCGTGTTTTCGTCTACCGGGCTGACGGTCTGGACGCGGCAACTGGCGGGGCTGGTCGGCTCGGGACTGCCCCTGGAACGCGCGCTGACGGCGCTGACCGAAGAGGCCGAGAACGAACGCCAGCGCGAACTGCTGGCGCACCTGAAAAGCGAGGTCAACGCCGGCAGCGCTTTCGCCCGCGCACTCGCCACCGCGCCGCGCGAGTTCGACGACGTCTACCGCGCGGTGATCGGCGCTGGCGAGCAGAGCGGGGCGCTGGGCCCGGTGCTGGAGCGACTCGCTGACGACCTGGAGCAACGGCAGGCGCTCAAGAGCCGCGTGATCGGCGCCATGTTGTACCCAGCGATCGTCTCGGTGGTGGCGATGGTGATCGTGATCTTCCTGGTGACCTATGTGGTTCCACAGATCGCCGGCGCCTTCTCCACCACCAAGCACGCGTTGCCGTTCCTGACGGTGGCCATGCTGGCCTTCAGCGCTTTCGTGCGGCAGTGGGGCTGGGTCGTTGCGCTGGCGCTGGTGACGGGCATTACGATGCTGCTGGTGGGGCGCCGCGGCGAGGCCTTCCGCGCCCGCACCGACGCCATGGTGCTGCGCTTGCCGCTGATAGGCCGGCTGGCGCGCGGCTATAACGCGGCGCGCTTCGGCGGCACGCTCGCCATGCTCGCGAGCGCGGGCGTGCCGATCCTGAAGGCGCTACAGGCAGCGGCTGAAACCTTGTCGAACCGGGCCATGCGCGCCGACGCACTCGACGCGCTGGTGCAGGTGCGGGAAGGCGCGCCGCTGGCCAGTGCATTGGCGGGCAAGAAGCGCTTTCCAGGATTGCTCGCGATGTTCGCGCGGCTCGGCGAGCAGACGGGTCAACTGCCGCAGATGCTGCTGCGCGCGTCGGCGCAGATGTCAGCCGAAGTGCAGCGCCGCGCACTGGCCGCAGCCACGATCCTGGAGCCGCTCTTGATCGTTGTGATGGGCGTGGTAGTGATGCTGATCATGCTGGCGGTGCTGATGCCGATCATTCAGCTCAATACCTTCATCAAGTAGCGGCGTCCCTGAGGTCGGCGCCGGTCACCGCTGCATGCACCATCGGTACACGCCATCGGCAAGCGCCGAATTTGATCGACGGACCCTGCCGGGTTTTTGGTTTCCGGCACCAGTTGGTCGTCGAAGCCGACCAGTTGCCGGGGCGGACGCGCCGGTCAGGCTTTGTCGGTCGCCGCCTCGGCCTTGGTCTTCTCGCTTTCCTTGACCACCGCGCGGGCGGCGATGATGCCGATCTCGTAGAGGATGATCATCGGAATGGCCAGCGCCAGCTGAGAGATCACGTCGGGCGGCGTGACTACGGCGGACACGATGAAAGCGCCGACGACGAAGTAGCCGCGCATCTTCTTCAACTGCTCGATCGTGACGATGCCGATGCGTGCCAGCACGATCACCGCGATCGGCACCTCGAAGGCAATGCCGAACACCAGGAACAGTGTCAGCACGAAGCCGAAGTACTGCTCGATGTCAGGCGCCGCCGTGATGCTGGCCGGCGCGAATGCCTGGATGAATCGGCTCATGCCCGGAATCACGATGAAATAGCAGAATGCCACGCCCATCACGAACAGCACCGTGCTCGAAATCACCAGCGGCAGCACCATCTTCTTTTCGTGCGAGTACAGCCCCGGTGCGATGAAGGCCCACAGTTGGTACAGCACCACCGGCAAAGCCAGCATGAAAGCCGCCATCAAGGTGATCTTCAGCGGCACCAGTACGGGCGAGATCACGTTGGTGGCGATCAGCGTCGCCCCGCGGGGTAGGTGTGCCACCAAGGGTGCTGCCAGAATGTCGTAGAGCCCGGAAGGCCCGGGCCACAGTGCGAGCACCGCGAAGCACACGCCGATCGCGATCACCGAGCGAATCAGCCGGTCGCGCAGTTCGATCAGATGCGAAACGAACGGCGCTTCGGAGCCTTCCAGTTCGTCAGGCTTGTCGCTCACCGGGGCATCCTTGCGCGGTCGGCGGTAGCTTTCATCGTCCGGTCTTCATGCCGGAGGGACGAAATCGCGCCACGCGCGCCGCGCCCGACTGGGCCTTGGTGCGGATAGCGCTGCGATTTTTGTACCACTGCGGCGTGGCGCCGCGCTTCAAGCGCCAGTTCTTCTTCGGGTGCCGATAAGTCGGCAGCGGCATCATCGCGTAGTCGGTGCCGACCAGGTCGTCATGGCCGTCGATGGACGACCTCACGCCGCTCCATTCCGATTCGAAAGCCCGGCTGGCGTCGTCGACTTCGTTGCGCACACTCTGTTGCACGTCGCGCGCAGCGGTTTCGAATTCGGTCTTCATTTTCTTAAGCTCTTCGAGCTCGATCGACCGATTGACCTCGGCCTTCACGTCGGCCACATAGCGCTGCGCCTTGCCGAACAGCGCGCCCACCGTGCGGGCCACGCGCGGCAGCTTTTCCGGACCGATGACGATCAGCGCCACGGCGCCGATCAGCGCGAGCTTGTCGAATCCGAAGTCGATCATTTGGGGTGTGACGATGCCCGCCGGGCATCGTCTTCAAGGAACAGACGCAGGGCGCTCAACGCTTGGTCGTAGCCTCGACGTCGACCGTGCGGGGGTCTGTGCGGGAATCGGCGCGGCGCGCCGCACCCACCTGCGGTGCCGGGCCCGCGGCGGCTGCCGCGGCTTCGGCGTCGGCCTGCTCGTCGGCGCCCTTGACGCCTTCCTTGAAGCCGCGAACGGCGCCGCCCAGATCGCTGCCGATGTTGCGCAATTTCTTGGTGCCGAAGATGACGACGACCACCAGCAAGACGATCAGCCAATGCCAAATGCTGAACGAACCCATATTTGTTGCTCCTGTAAAAAACAGAACCTTCGATTCTACGAGACGGCCCACGGCGATACCGCGGTGCGAATGTTGGAAAGACCGCGGCAGTCGAGACTCTGGCGCTAGTTTCTCAACCCTTGAGCCATGGCCGTGGGCCGCCGAAGACATGCATGTGCAGGTGGTAGACCTCTTGGCCACCATCGGGCCCGGTGTTGATGGTGGCGCGAAAGCCGCCGGTGACATCGAGCTTCTTCATCAGCACCGGCGCAAGCGCCAGCATGCGGCCCAGCAATCCTGCATCTTGCGGGCCGGTGTCGGACAAAGTCGGAATGTGGGACTTGGGAATTACCAGCACATGCACCGGTGCCCAGGGATGGATATCGTGGAACACCAGGAGTTCCTCGTTCTCGTGTACCTTTTTCGACGGAATTTGTCCCTGGACGATCTTGCAGAACAGGCAGGCGGGATCATGAGTGCGAGCCAGCTCGCTCATGACGGCGTCGGCATCTTGCGGTTTTCGGCAAAGGCCCACCAACCGCGCACGAAGCGGTACAGGTACCAAAGGCCGATCAACGACCAAGCGATCCAGCCGGGAATCACGAACACCAGCCACAGCGGCAGTGTCAATGCGAGCCACAGCAGCGTGAACCAGAAGGTGCGCGACTGCCAGCGAAAGTGGCTGCGGTAGAAGTCGTCGGGCAACTCGTCGCGTTTGACATAGTTGATGACGATGGCCACTACCGAGAACAGCCCCGCGGAAAACCAAGACAGCAGATGCAGGCCATAGAGCACATGCGTCAAGGTGCGAAGCCCCTCGCGTGGGTTTTCACGGTCGTCGATCACGAGCTGGTTCATCGGTCTTCTCCTTCCCGGTTCAACGCCTTGCGCAAGGCGAATTCTTCCAGGCCAGACTGGCCTTCGCGGCGTTGCAGTTCAGCCAGCACGTCGCCCGGTTGCAGGCCGTGCGATTCCAATGCCAGCAGGCAGTGAAACCAAAGATCGGCCATCTCGGCGACGATGCGTTCGCGGTCGCCGTCTTTCGCGGCCATCACGACTTCGGTGGCTTCTTCGCCGATCTTCTTCAGGATCGCGTCCGGCCCTTTGGCGAAGAGGCGCGCCACATAGCTGCGCTCGGGGTCGCCGCGCCGGCGTTCGGCGACCACGGCCGCCAGTCGAGCCAGGGTGTCGTTGCCGGAAACGGCCGTACTCATCGGTAGATCGCCTCCGGGTCCTTCAGCACCGGCTCCACACTGCGCCACTGACCGTTGTCGTAGCGCTGGTAGAAGCAGCTGTGGCGACCGGTGTGACAGGCGATCGAAGGGTCGTGGCCGAGTTGGGTGACTTTCAGCAGCAGCACGTCGTTGTCGCAGTCGAGCCGCAAATCGTGGACTTGCTGGACGTGGCCGGAACTTTCGCCCTTGCGCCACAGCCGTTTGCGCGAGCGGCTGTAGTAGACCGCTTCACCGCGGTCGGCGGTCTCGGCCAGCGCTTCGCGGTTCATCCAGGCGAACATCAGCACGTCGCCCGTAGCGGCTTCCTGCGCGATCACCGGCACCAGGCCGTCGCGGTCCCACTTCACGTCGTCGAGCCAGTTCATGCCTGCAGTCTAGTGGCTGTCATCGGGGGGAAGCGCTGGACTCGCGGTGCGTGGCGCCGGCATGACCGCGTTCGGCAGCGAACCATCGCAGCACCGGGACCGTGCCGGGAAGTACCGGCGCCACCTCGACCGGCAGGTTCTGCCAGGCCATCTGTTGCTGTTCGCGCATTTCGAAGTGACCCTGCCAGGAGCGTACTTTGCAGAAATGCAGCCGCACCAAGGCATGCGGATAGTCGACCAGTTCGACCTGCCAGGGCTCGGCCGGGCCGATCGTGATGCCGAGTTCTTCGTGCAGTTCGCGCCGCAGTGCTTGTTCGACCGTCTCCCCGGCTTCGAGCTTGCCGCCCGGGAACTCCCAATAGCCGGCGTAGACCTTGCCGATTGGGCGCGAGGTCAGCAGGAAGCGGCCTTCGGCGTCGATCAAGACTCCCACCGCAACGTCCACCGGACGGCGCGGCTTCTGCTGCTCGACGTCCACCGGACGGCGCGGCTTCTGCTGCTCGACGTCCACCGGTTCGCGCTCAGCCAACGGCGTTACCCGCCCGCCCCGCATAGTCACGTGCGAACTGCTGCGCCACGCGACCCGAGCGCGAACCGCGTTCCAGCGCCCATACCAGCGATTCCTGTCGAGCAGTTGCTATGTCCGCTTCGGACACGCCGAACGAGCGCAGCCATTGCGCCGCGATCGCCAGGTACTCAGACTGCGTGAACGGATAGAAGCTGATCCACAAACCGAAGCGTTCCGACAAGGAAATCTTTTCTTCGATCACCTCGCCCGGGTGGACTTCACCGTCTTCGGTGTGCTGGTAGCTGAGGTTTTCCTTCATGTATTCCGGCAGCAGGTGGCGGCGGTTGCTGGTGGCGTAGATCAGCAGGTTGTCGCTGGCCTGCGAGACTGAGCCGTCGAGCACGCTCTTCAGGGCCTTGTAGCCGGGCTCGCCTTCGTCGAAGCTGAGGTCGTCGCAGAACACGATGAAGCGCTCGGGTCGCGACGCCACCAGGTCCACCAGGTCCGACAGGTCGACCAGGTCGGCCTTGTCGACCTCGATCAGGCGCAGCCCACGGTCGGCGAACTCGTTCAGGCAGGCCTTGATGAGCGAGCTCTTGCCGGTACCACGCGCACCGGTCAGCAGCACGTTGTTGGCCGCCCGGCCGGACACGAACTGCTCGGTGTTGCGGCGCAGCCGTTCCATCTGGAGGTCGATCTCCTTCAGGTCCGACAGGCGGATCGTCGCCACATGCCGCACCGGCTCCAGCACACCCGCGCTGCCGCGGCGGCGGTAGCGCCAGGCGACGGAAGCGGTCCAGTCGGGTGCGGTAGCGGCATGCGGCAGGATCAGTTCGAGCCGCGCGAGCAGCGATTCAGCGCGGACCAGCAGGTGTTCGATGGCGGTGTTCACGGCACGCAGTTTAGGTGCTGATCAGACGCCTTCTGGTCGCCTGCCACGGACTTGGTTCAGACCGAATGGGCGGCCACTTGTGGCAACGCTCGCACCGTGTCGCCGCCAATCACGTAGACCCGGTCACCCGGGTTCCGGGGCATCACATGCATGCCGGTGAAAGCGCCGAAAGCCGGCAGCACGCCAACCTGCGGACCGAAGTGGAAACAGGGCAGGCGCAAGCGGTCGCCGCCGCGCCCCACCACCAAGGCCGCCGGGTGGGTGTGGCCGGCCAGCACATAGGCATCGTCACGCGGTTCGGGGTGGTGCGACAGTGCCAGACCGCCGAGCATCAACGGGCCGTCCAGACACTGCACGCGCCAGGCGAGCGGCGGGTCACCGGCATGGCTGTCGTGGTTGCCGCGCACCAGGGTCAGGGCGAGTTGCTCGTGTTCACTGCGCCATTGCGCGACCGCTGCTTCCGTGGCCGCTGAACGCCACCGCGCGGAGTGCAGCAGGTCGCCGAGGAAGACGACCTGTTCGGCAGCGGTTGCGTGAATCGCCTGCGACAGTCGCTGCAGGGTCTCGGCAGTCGTGGCCTCGGGCACCGGTACGCCCAGGCGTCTGAACGACACGGCCTTGCCGAGGTGCGCGTCGGCTATCAGCAGGCAACGCAGGGCCGGCACGAAGGCCGCGCGGTGCGGCAGCAGACGCAGTCGCACGCCAGCGACGTCGAGTTCGCTTTCAACCACCGAGAACGGATGCGGGCCACTGCGCAAGCCGATCGTGCCCGACAGACACTTACGCGCACAACCGCTGCAATGCGGGCTCCAGGTGCTCGGTCGGCAGCCGCTTGAAACCAGACCGCACGTAGCGTTGCAAACGACCGATCAGTAGCGCGGTCAGGCTCGAAGCCAACGCCTGCGCGTCTGCGGTGGGTGTGGTCGAACCATTGGCTTCCAGGCCGGCCCGCAGGCCCTGCCGCAGCTGCGATTCGATGCGCTCGAAGAACTGGTTCATGCGGGCCGACAGGCGTTCATGCTCGAACACCAGCGCGTCACCCACCATCACCCGCGCCATGCCGGGGTTCTTCTCGCCGAATTGGAGCAGCACCAGCACCATGCCGTGCACCTGTTGCGCCGGCGTCAGGTCGCGTGCCGCAATCTGATTCACGAGCGTGAAAACGCTGGTTTCGACGAACTCAATCAAGCCTTCGAACATCTGCGCCTTGCTGGCGAAGTGCCGATACAGCGCGGCTTCGCTGACCGCGAGCTGGCCCGCCAGCGCGGCCGTGGTGATGCGTTCTGTGCCCGGCTGCTCCAGCATCTTCGCCAGCGTATGCAGGATCTGCACGCGGCGCTCGCCCGGAGGCGGTCGCTTGCGCGACGCGCCGCCTTCGGGTGCCGACGGCGAGACTTCTGGCAGGTCGGACATCAGTCGAAAAATCAGGCAGGCGGTGCAGCGCTTCGGCGGCGGTAACAACGATTCTGCAC
>JALYUN010000074.1 GCA_030853725.1 Pseudomonadota bacterium
TTCTCGACCAATATGCCGACATGGCCATAGGCTTCGGCCAATTTGACGAAGTCGGGCAACGCGTCCATGTAGCTGTGCGAATAGCGACCGCCGTAGTCGATCTGCTGCCACTGCCGCACCATGCCCAGGTAACGGTTGTTGAGCGAGACGATCTTCACGGCCGTCTTGTATTGCAGGCAGGTCGACAGCTCCTGAATGCACATCTGGATCGAGCCTTCGCCGGTGATGCAGAACACGTCCGAATCGGGCTTGGCGAGCTTGATGCCCATGGCGTATGGCAAGCCCACACCCATCGTCCCGAGCCCGCCGGAATTGATCCAGCGCCGCGGCTCTTCGAAGCGGTAATACTGCGCTGCCCACATCTGGTGCTGGCCGACGTCGCTGGTGATGTAGGTGTCGCGGTCGCGCGTCAAATGCCAGAGCTTTTCGACCACCATCTGCGGCTTGATGACGGTGTCGCTGTCCTTGAAGACCAGGCATTCGCGTCCGCGCCATTCCTCGATGCGGCGCCACCAGGCCGCAAGCGCGTTGGCGTCGGGGCGGGTCTGCGCCTCGCGAATCTGCACGATCAATTCGCGCAGCACGTCTTTCACGTCGCCGACGATCGGAATGTCGACCCGCACCCGCTTGCTGATGCTGGACGGGTCGATATCGACGTGGATGATCTTGCGTTCGACCGAAGCGAAATGCGCGGGGTTGCCGATCACGCGGTCGTCGAAGCGCGCGCCCACGGCCAGCAGCACGTCGCAGTTCTGCATCGTCATGTTGGCTTCGTAGGTGCCGTGCATACCGAGCATGCCCAGGAAGCGCGGGTCGCTGGCGGGCATGGCGCCCAGCCCCATCAGCGTGTTGGTGCAGGGGAAGCCGACCAGGTCGACCAATTCTCGCAACTCGGCACTGGCGTTCGCCAACACCACACCCCCGCCGCTATAGACATAAGGGCGTTCGGCCTGCAACAGCAGCGCCACGGCCTTCCTGATCTGGCCGCCATGGCCCTTCCTGACCGGGTTGTAAGACCGCATTTCCACTTTCTCCGGGTAGGAGAAAGCTGCGGTCTTCAACGACACGTCTTTCGGGATGTCCACCACCACCGGCCCGGGCCGGCCGCTGCGGGCGATGTGGAAAGCTTTCTTGAGCGTCAACGCCAGATCCTTGACGTCCTTGACCAGGAAGTTGTGCTTGACCACCGGCCGAGTGATGCCCACGGTGTCGCATTCCTGGAAGGCGTCGAGCCCGATAGCCGGCGTCGGCACCTGCCCGGTGATGATCACCATCGGGATCGAATCCATATAGGCGGTGGCGATGCCGGTGATGGCATTGGTGACGCCAGGGCCCGACGTGACCAGCGCCACGCCGACTTCGCCGGTGGCACGGGCGTAGCCATCGGCCGCATGCACTGCCGCCTGCTCGTGGCGCACCAGCACGTGTTCGATGCTGTCTTGCTTGTAGAGCGCGTCGTAGATGTAGAGCACCGCGCCGCCGGGGTAGCCCCACAAGTGACGCACGCCTTCGGCTTGCAGGCACTTGACCAGAATTTCGGACCCGTTGGGGTCGGCTGCCGGCTGCATGGCCGGCGCCGCGGCTGACGATGGGGGCGCGGCGAGAGCGGCACCGTCGAAGATCGGCAGCGAAGGCGCTTCGCTCAGCGGTGCCGTGGCGGCCCGCCGATTGTCTGTGGGGGTGGAAAGCATGAAGACCTCTGAGAGTTTCTCTGACGAAATTTCATCGGTGCACCTCTTCGTCGCCCTCATGAGGCGGATTCGGTACCTGTGTTTGCGATCACCCGTCGGTGTGCAGCCGTAGATTATGCCCCGGCTTTTCGGGCTCACCTGATGCGCCCGGCACCATGAAAGTGCAATGACATAATTCCCGACGCTCGAACCGGGCGCAGCCGCATCCGAACGCGTTGGCCACCGACAAAGAACTCTCCGATTTTCTCAAGAGCGTCGAAAAGCGGGCTTTCAAGCGCGCGGTCTATGCCGTTCGCAACGACGATGCCGCGCTGGACATCGTGCAGGACTCGATGATCCGGTTGTCCGAGAAGTACGCCGACCGCCCCGCCGCCGAACTGCCGCTGGTGTTTCAGCGCATTCTCTCGAACGCCACTATGGACTGGTTCCGGCGCGAAAAGGTACGCGGCGCGGTGATGCAGAACCTGTCGGACTTCGAAGGTGCCGACGACGGCGGCGACTTCGATTTGCTCGAAACGCTGCAGACACTGGAAAACACGCTCGGCACCGAAAGCGCAGCCGATGCCGTTTCACGCAAACAAATCCTGGTTTCGATCGACGCCGAAGTGGCTTTACTGCCCGGCCGTCAACGAGAAGCGTTTCTGCTTCGTTACTGGGAGGAGTTCGACGTGGCCGAAACCGCCAGTCTCATGGGTTGCTCGGAGGGCAGTGTCAAAACGCACTGTTCCCGGGCTGTTCAGGCGTTGGCGAAAGCACTGCGGGCCAAGGGAGTGAACCTGTGACCACACCAAGATCGTTTTCCACTGCAGCAGGGTTGCTCGACCCACAACAACTCGAAGCCCGCCTGGGTGCACGCCTGGCGGCGGCGCTGTCGTCTCAGTCCGAGCAACTCGCACCCGACATCGGCGAGCGGCTGCGCTTCGCGCGCGGCCAGGCGCTGGAGCACGCACGCGCCGCGCGGGCCGTCGCCGGCCCCGATTCGGTTTTGGTTGGAAGCCACCGCGGCGGGGCCGTAATGGGCGGCTTCCGCGGTTTTAGCGGCTTCTGGCTACGCGCCATGGCTTTCTTGCCACTGGTGATGCTGGTGGCGGGCCTGGTCGCCATCGACCAATGGACGGCGCGTGAACAACTGGTGGCGGTGGCCGATGTCGACGCGCAATTGCTGGCCGACAACCTGCCGCCCGCGGCTTACAGCGATCCTGGCTTTGTGGCCTATCTGCGGTCGGCGCCGTTGCAGTGACCGGCTCGGCCCACCCCAAGGCATGCGGCGTTTTGCGCGGCGCGCTGTTGTGCACTTGGCTCTGGCTGTTCAGCGCTTTGGCCGCAGCTGCACCGGTGGATCAGGCGCCGACCTGGGCCTCACTGAGCCCGGCGCAGCAGCAGGCACTGACGCCGCTGCAGCGCGAATGGCCCTACGTTGACGCCCGCCGCAAGCAGAAATGGCTGGAGGTGGCCTCGCGCTATACCGCCATGTCACATGACGAACAGGTTCGCGTTCAGGCCCGGATGGACGAATGGTTGGCGCTGTCGCCGACCGAGCGCGCTCGCGCCAGACTGCAATTCCAGGAACTGAAGCAAGTGCCGGCTGACGAACGCCAGGAACGTTGGCGCGCTTATCAGGCGCTGAGCCCGGAGGAACGCAAGCGCCTGGCCAAAGAGGCCCGCCCGGCGCCGAAGACCGCTCTCCCCAATGAGGCCGCTAGCGCCATGCGCCGCAAGTCAACCCCAGTCGCCACCCGACAACATCTGGCCGATCCGGCAACAGCGGGCGTGGCAGGGGCAGCCGTGATCCGGGCGGCCACACCACTGGCTGGCGCACAACCGCTGGCGGTCCAGGCGCGGCCGGGTGCCACCACTAACACGTCAGGCGCGCGCCCGTTGCCCCCGTTGCACCATCACGCGGGCTTGCCGAAGATCGCCGCCACCGCCGGCTTCGTCGATCCGGCCACCTTGCTGCCCAAACGGGGTCCACAAGGTGCCGCCGTTCGCGCAGAGCCAGCGGTGGCCCCCGTCGCGTCCGGCGCTCGCCCTTGAGCTTGCCGACGGGTCTTGCGGCAACCGGCATCGGCCGCCGCCTGCTGTGCTTCGTGTACGAGGGCGTGCTGTTGTTCGGCGTGCTGATGGCAGCCGGCCTCATTTACGGCGTTGCCACTCAGCAGCGCAACGCCTTGCAGGGTGCCCTGGGATTGCGGGTGTTCCTGTTCATGGTGCTCGGCGTCTACTTCGTCTGGTTTTGGTCGCGCCGGGGCCAGACGCTGGCCATGCAGACCTGGCATATCCGGCTGCTGACGACTACCGGTCAACCAGTTTCGCGCCTGCGCGCGGTCTGCCGCTACCTGCTTGCATGGCTGTGGTTCATGCCGGCGCTGCTCGCACTGTGGCTGTCCGGACTGAAACACACCGCGCCTGCCTTCACCATCATCGCCACCGGTGTGTTGGCCTACGCGGCGCTGGCCTGGCTGCGGCCCGACCGGCAGTTTATTCATGATGCGTTGTGCGGCACCTGCCTCGTCACGTGGCATCCGCCGCAGCGCGCGCAGACTGCGGCTTGAGTCATCATTGGCAGATGAATCAAGCGCCCTTCTCGGTCTGCGTCTACTGCGGCTCCCGCCACGGTGTACGTGCGGACTACACCGAAGCAGCGAAGGCGCTCGGCCGCGACATCGGTGAACGTGGCTGGCAACTGGTCTACGGGGGCGGCAAGGTCGGCCTGATGGGCGAAGTCGCCGATGCCGCGCTGGCCGCCGGTGGCCGTGTCGTGGGCGTCATCCCCGAAAGCCTGAAGCAGCGCGAAGTCGGGCACGACGGCTTACACGAACTGCTGGTGGTGCCCACCATGCACCTGCGCAAGCAGGCCATGGCCGAACGCGCCGATATCTTCGTGGCCCTGCCCGGCGGCATCGGCACGCTGGAAGAGCTCTACGAAGTTTGGACCTGGCGGCAGTTGGGCTACCACGACCAGCCGATCGGCCTGCTGAATACGGCGGGCTATTACGACGGACTGTTGCGCTTCATGGCGAACAGCGTCTCAGAGGGCTTCCTGACACAACCCATGCACGACATGCTGCAGGTGGACAACGACCCCGTCAGCTTGCTCGCCAGACTGGCAGCCAACGCTACCCGCGCCACCGGCCCCGACGACTACAGCCGCGTCTGACGCCGACCCGCGCGCAGTTCAGATCGCCGCTTCGTCGGTTTCGCCGGTGCGGATGCGCACGACTTGTTCGACCGGCATCACGAAGATCTTGCCGTCTCCGATCTTGCCGGTCTTTGCGGCCTTGACCAAGGCTTCGATGCAGCGCTCGACATCGTCGTCCTTGACCACCACCTCGACCTTGACCTTGGGCAAAAAGTCGACCACGTACTCTGCGCCGCGATACAGCTCGGTGTGGCCTTTCTGGCGGCCGAAACCTTTGACCTCGGTGACGGTGAGGCCCGAGGCGCCGATCTCGCCCAGCGCTTCCCGCACCTCTTCGAGTTTGAAGGGCTTGATGATGGCGGTGATCTGTTTCATTTCGGGCTCCGGTTTCAAACTCGACCGAATTTAAGCACGGAACTTCGAGGTGATCGGGTAACGCCAGTCGCGGCCAAAAGCACGGTGGGTGATGCGAATGCCGGGCGCCGATTGGCGCCGCTTGTATTCGTTGAGCTTGATCAGCGAGGTCACGCGTTCGACATCGGCAGCGTTGAAGCCCGCGGCCACGATGTGTTCGATGCTCTGATCGTCTTCCATGTAGCGCGCCAGAATGGCGTCCAGCACTTCGTAGGGCGGCAGGCTGTCCTGGTCGGTCTGGTCGGCCCGCAGTTCGGCCGATGGTGGCCGGGTAATGATGCGCTGCGGAATCACTTCGCGCGCCGGGCTTCCATCCGCCCCGGGTTGCGCGTTGCGCCACTCGGCCAGGCGATAGACCAGGGTCTTGGCTACATCCTTGATCGGCGCGAAGCCGCCGGCCATATCGCCATACAAGGTGCAATAGCCGGTGGCCAGCTCGCTTTTGTTGCCGGTGGTCAAAACGATCCCGCCAAATTTGTTAGACAGGGCCATCAGCAGCGTTCCGCGGATGCGGGCCTGCAGGTTTTCTTCGGTGGTGTCTTCGGACCGGCCCTCGAACAGCGGTGCCAGCGTGTGACGCAGCGCTTCAAAGGTGGGTTCGATCCGCAGCTCGTCGTAGCGGACGTTCAGGCCCTCGGCCATGGTGCGCGCATCGGCCAGCGAAATAGCGGCCGTGTAGGGCGACGGCATCATCACGGTGCGCACTTGGTCGGCACCCAGCGCATCCACTGCCAGCGCCAGCACCACGGCCGAGTCGATGCCGCCGGAAAGTCCCAGCAACGCCTGCTTGAAGCCGTTCTTGCCCAGGTAGTCCCGCGTGCCGGTGACGAGCGCGGCCCAGGCTTGCGACAGCGCCGAAGGCACCGGCGCCACCGCGCCGCGCGGCGCGCCATCTGGGTCGGTTTGCAGCAGCAGCAGCGCCGGCTCGAAGGAAGCGGCGCGGGCTGTGACTTGACCTTGCGCGTCGAGTGCGAAAGAAGCGCCGTCGAACACCACCTCGTCCTGCCCACCCACCAAATGGGCGAAAACCAGCGGCCGCCCTCTGTTCCGCGCGCAATGTCCCATGCGGGCCTCGCGTTCGCGTCCCTTGTCGATGTGAAACGGCGACGCATTGATGACGCATAAAAGCTCGGCACCGGCGTCGCAAGCAGCCTGCCCGGGCTCGTCGAACCAGGCGTCCTCGCAGATCAACACGCCGACATTGACTCCACCCACCTCGAACACCAAGGGCAGCAAGCCGGCGTCGCGCCCCGAAGCGAAATAGCGGCGTTCGTCGAATACCTGGTAGTTGGGCAGTTCGCGCTTGCAGTAGGTGGCGACGACGCGTCCCCCTGTCAGCACCGAGGCGGCATTGAAGCGTTGCTGCACCGCGACCGACTTGGTTCTAACATCGCCCCGCTCGCCGAACTGGTGCGGGTGCCCCACCAGCAGATGCAGCCCCACGCAGTCGACCAATTCAGCCGCCAACGCATCCAGCGCGGCGTGGCAGGCATCCATGAAAGCGGGACGCAACAGCAGGTCTTCAGGTGGGTAGCCACACAGGGCCAGTTCCGGCGCCACCACGAGTTGCGCTCCTTGCGCATGGGCTTGCCGGGCGGCTTGCGCCAGCAGCTTCGAATTGCCGAGCAGATCACCTACCGTGACGTTGATCTGCGCCACCGCGATCTTGAGTGGATTCACCGTTCAGCGCCCTAGCAATAGCAGGTTCAACATCGAAAAAGATTATGTCATCCGGGTTCATGACGAGCCCGCCAGCGTCGACGCTGCGGCCTGGGACGAACTGCTCGAATCGCAGGCCTCGCCAACGCCGTTCTTGCGCCATGCCTACCTGAATGCATTGCACGCTTCCGGCAGCGCCGTGCCGCAGACCGGCTGGGCACCGCAGTTCATCACCATCGAACAGCAGGGTCGGCTGGTGGCCGCGGTGGCGCTGTATCTGAAGGCGCACTCCTACGGCGAATACGTGTTCGACTGGGCCTGGGCCGATGCCTACCGGCGCCACGGGCTGCACTACTACCCGAAGCTGCTCGGGGCGGTGCCCTTCACGCCGGTTCCGGGCACGCGGCTGCTGGCGCGCGACGCGGCGTGGCGCCAGCGCCTGGTGGAAGCCGTTACTGCTTTCGCGCAACAGACCAAACTGTCGTCGGCACACCTGCTGTTCACCGACGCGAACGACAGTGCTGCGCTCGAAGCCGCCGGCTGGATGATTCGCCACGGCGTGCAGTTTCACTGGACGCAGGACCCGGCGCGTCCGGCTACCGACTTCACTGATCTGCTGTCGCGCCTGCAGCGTGACAAGCGAAAGAAGATTCAGCAAGAACGGCGCCGGGTGGCCGACCAAGGGGTGGTGCTCAGCACCCACGAAGGCGTCGCGATCGAGCCCGCGCTCTGGGACTTTTTCTACCGCTGCTACACGCTGACCTATGCGGCGCACCACAGCACGCCTTACCTGACGCGCGAATTTTTCAGTGCAATGGCTGCAGACATGCCGCAGCACTGGGTGATGTTCGTCGCGTGGCGTGGGCTGGGGCCGGACCGGCAACCGATCGCCGCATCGTTGATCGCCGTCGACCGAGCGCACCGCGCTGCATGGGGCCGCTACTGGGGCTGCACCGAGGCTGTACCGTGCCTGCACTTCGAAGCCTGCTACTACCAGCCGCTGGCCTGGTGCCTGACCAACGGCATCGACCGATTCGAAGGCGGCGCGCAAGGCGAACACAAGATGGCGCGGGGTTTGCTGCCCCAGCCGACGACTTCAGCGCACTGGCTGCGCGACGAGCGCTTTGCCGCGGCCGTCTCCGACTTCCTGGCCAGCGAAGGCGCAGGTATCGGCGACTACGTGGACGAACTGCGCGACCGCAATCCGTTCAAGCAAGTTCCTTAACGCTGGTCAATCGGGCTTGTCGACCGCGGCCACGGGCATGCCGTTCTTCTTGCGCCAGGCGGCAACGCCCGTGACGATTTCCTGACGCGCCGCGGCCGGGCCTTCCCAGCCCAACACCTTGACCCACTTGCCCTTTTCGAGATCTTTATAGTGCTCGAAGAAGTGCTGGATGGTGTTCAAGCGCATCGGGTTCATGTCCTCGGGCTTTTGCCAGTGGGTGTAGATCGACAGCACCTCGTCGACCGGCACCGCCAGCAACTTGTTGTCGCCGCCGGCCTCGTCGTCCATGCGCAGCATGCCGATCGGCCGGCAGGTGACCACCACGCCGGATATCAGCGGCACCGGCGTGATCACCAGCACGTCGACCGGGTCGCCGTCGTCGGCCAGCGTCTGCGGGATGTAGCCGTAGTTGCAGGGGTAATGCATCGAGGTCGACATGAAACGGTCGACGAACAGCGCACCGCTTTCTTCGTCGACTTCGTACTTGATCGGGTCTGCGTTCATCGGGATCTCGACGATCACGTTGAAGGCTTCTGGCGCGCGGGCGCCGGGGGATACGTTGTGCAGGCTCATGGCGGGTGGGGGCTGGTTGGGGGCTGGCAAGCGGTCGTCAGTCAACTGATTTTAGGTGGCGGCCGTGCCGCTCGCTGAGCCTGAGCCCGAAGCCTCAGCCAACCCGACATCGGCAAACCTACGCTGGCAAACCCGGTCAGGCGGGGTCCGGGCGGCCGTGTAGCATCGCCGCGCCTGAGAATTTACCTAAAGACAACCGTTTCGAGGAAGGACTTTTCATGACGACAACCGTGGCGCTCTACGCGGCACTGGCCTGTGGGCTCGCAGCTGTGATCTACGGCTTCGTACAGCGAAGCTGGATCCTTTCGCAGGACGCCGGCAATGCCCTTATGCAGGAGATCGCCGGCGCGATCCAGCAAGGTGCCGCCGCGTATCTGGCCCGCCAATACAAGACGATTGCGGTCGTCGGTGTGATCCTGGCGGTGCTGATCTTCATCTTCCTGGACCACCTGACGGCTTACGGCTTCGTACTGGGCGCGGTGCTCTCAGGTGCCTGCGGCTTCATCGGCATGAACGTCTCGGTGCGCGCCAATGTGCGCACGGCGCAAGCCGCCACCCGTGGTATCGGGCCGGCGCTGGACGTGGCCTTCAAGGGCGGCGCGATCACCGGCATGCTGGTGGTCGGCCTCGGGCTGCTGGGCGTCGGCATTTTCTTCCTGGTGCTGACCGGCGGCAGCCGTGTCGACGCCGTCACGCTCAAGCCACTGCTCGGTTTCGCCTTCGGCTCGTCGCTGATTTCGATCTTCGCGCGGCTGGGCGGTGGCATTTTCACCAAAGGGGCTGACGTCGGTGCCGACCTGGTCGGCAAGGTCGAAGCCGGCATTCCGGAAGACGACCCGCGCAACCCGGCGGTGATCGCCGACAACGTGGGCGACAACGTCGGTGACTGCGCCGGCATGGCAGCCGACCTGTTCGAGACCTACGCAGTCACGCTGATCGCCACCATGGCGCTGGCGTCGCTGATGGTCACCGGGGCCACGCTGCACGCGGTGATCTACCCGATGTTGTTGGGCGGGGTGTCGATCATCGCTTCGATCATCGGCTGCTACTTCGTCAAGGCCTCGCCGGGCATGAAGAACGTGATGCCGGCACTCTACAAGGGCCTGGCCGTCGCCGGGGTGCTGTCGCTGATTGCCTTCTACTTCGTGACGATTGCGATGTTCCCGCAGGCCATCACACTGGTCGACGGCCGTGTGGTCACTGCCACCGAACTGTTCGGCGCCTGCGCGGTAGGCCTGATCCTGACCGGCGCGATGGTCTGGGTCACCGAGTACTACACCGGCACGCAGTACAAGCCGGTGCAGCACATCGCGCAGGCTTCGACCACCGGCCACGGCACCAACATCATCGCGGGTCTTGGCGTATCCATGCGCTCCACCGCCTGGCCGGTGATGTTCGTCTGTGTCGCGATCTTGACTTCGTACTGGCTGGCGGGGTTGTTCGGCATTGCGGTAGCAGCCACCGCCATGCTCAGCATGGCCGGCATCGTGGTCGCGCTGGATGCTTACGGACCGATCACCGACAACGCCGGCGGCATTGCCGAGATGGCGGAACTGCCGGCCTCGGTGCGCGACGTCACCGACCCGCTGGACGCCGTCGGCAACACCACCAAGGCCGTCACCAAGGGCTACGCGATCGGCTCCGCCGGTCTCGCGGCGCTGGTGCTGTTCGCCGACTACACCCACTCGCTGGAAGGCCGCGGCTTGGTCACCGCGTTCGACCTGAGCAACCCGCGCGTCATCGTCGGCCTCTTCATCGGCGGCCTGATCCCCTACCTGTTCGGTGCCATGGCGATGGAAGCCGTGGGCCGGGCTGCGGGTGCCGTGGTGGTGGAAGTGCGGCGCCAATTCCGCGACATCAAAGGCATCATGGAAGGCACCGCCAAGCCCGAATACGGCCGCGCCGTCGACATGCTGACCACGGCCGCGATCAAGGAAATGATCGTACCGAGCCTGTTGCCGGTGGTCGTGCCGGTGGTGGTGGGCCTGCTGCTGGGTCCGGCCGCGCTCGGTGGCTTGTTGATGGGAACGATCGTCACGGGCCTCTTCGTCGCCATCAGTATGTGTACCGGCGGTGGCGCCTGGGACAACGCCAAGAAGTACATCGAAGACGGCCACTACGGTGGCAAGGGCAGCGAAGCGCACAAGGCCGCTGTCACCGGCGACACGGTGGGCGACCCGTACAAGGACACCGCTGGTCCGGCCGTCAACCCGCTGATCAAGATCATCAACATTGTGGCGTTGCTGATCGTGCCGTTGTTGCCGAGCGGCCCGGCCACCACCACCGCCGCGGCGCCGATCGTGGTGGTGACGCCAGTGGTTGTGATGGCGGCGTCTCCCGCCGTTGTCGTCGTTCCCGACGCTGCTTCCATCACGGTCGAGAATGGGATCGTCAAGTTCTACTTCGCCAGCGCCAGCGCCGAGCTGGCCGCCGGTGCCGATGCGGCGTTGGCCGATGTGGCCAAAGGCGTGGCTGCCGGGCAGAAGGCGGTCGTCAGCGGTTATGCCGACGCCAGCGGCGACCCGGAGAAGAATGCGGAACTGGCCAAGCAACGCGCCATGGCGGTCGCCTCGGCGCTGAAGGCGGCCGGCATTCCCGACGACAAAGTCGAGATGAAAAAGCCCGAAACCACGACGGGCGGCAGTGCCAACAGCGCCGAAGGCCGGCGTGTCGAGGTGACGCTGCAGTAGCGGTCAGTCCCAGGCGATTCTGAATCCGTTGACGCCGTGCCGGCCGCCCTGACAACCGCGCTGGCACGCCAGCGTCAGGCTCATCTGGCGCACCCTTTTCCTTCGCTGGGTGAACGGAGGGGAGACCTTCGGCAACTGGCCCGGTTCGTTCAGGACCATCGACAGGCGATCGTCGATGCCATCAGCGCCGACTACGGCCACCGTTCTGCGCATGAAACACTGATGGCCGAAGTAGCGCCGGTGCTCGGCGCTATCCGCCACGCGCGTCACCATGTGGGCCGCTGGATGGGACGGCAGCGGCGAGGGGTCGACCGCCTCACCTACGGCCTGGCCAGCAACCACGTGTTGCCCCAGCCACTGGGCGTGGTGGGTGTGATCGTGCCGTGGAACTTCCCGCTCAATCTGTCGTTCGAGCCACTGTCGGCGATCTTCGCTGCCGGCAACCGCGCCATGGTGAAGATGAGCGAGAACTCGCGCCACTTGGCGGCGCTGCTGATCGAACGCGTGCCCGCGTACTTCCCGCCGGAGAAGCTGCAGTTCTTCGACGAGACGGGTTCGGTGGGCGTCGAATTCTCGAAACTGCCCTTCGACCACCTGTTGTTCACCGGCTCGGGCACCACCGGGCGCGCCGTGATGGCTGCGGCAGCGCAGAACCTGTGCCCCGTCACACTGGAACTCGGTGGCAAGGCGCCGGCCATCGTCTGCGACGACTTCAATCTGCAAACGGCTGCCGACCGCATCCTGTTCGTCAAGTACCTCAACGCAGGCCAGATCTGCACCACGGTGGACTACGCCTTCGTGCCGCGC
>JALYUN010000112.1 GCA_030853725.1 Pseudomonadota bacterium
CGATGCTGCACTTCGGCGCGAGAGAACGACCAGGCGCTGTTGGTGAAGGCAACGTGGTCGCCTTCGACCGCGGTGGCTACCGCGAACGCCGCCGCGCGCGGTGCGCTGAAATCGGGACCCAACGCCTGCTGCAACTGCTGCAGGTAGGCGCTGGCCGCGGCGCCGACACCCGGGTGGTCGGCGCCGTGCAGCTTGCGCACATGCGTGACTTGGCCCGCGCCTTCGGCCAGCCAGCCGAAACGCGCGTTGGTGCCGCCGATGTCGGCCACCAGCCAGGGGCGCGGCGGCCCGGCCGTGTCGGCAAGCGCGGACGGGTTCGGGTCAGGACCGGGGCGGGCAGTGGCATTCATCGGTTGAGGTTCCGGGAATCGGTGTCGGATTGCAGCTTGGATGTTGCAGCATTGCGCGGCGGGATCGGGGGGCGCTCTCTACAATGCGAATCTGTTCCGAGGAGCGTTGCAACGGGCCGCCGCTGACCGACACCGGTTGCGCTGTCCCCGCCAGGCTCGGAACGCCGGGCCGCCCCGCTGGCGCGCCGGCCGGCAACGGCGCTCGCCACCTTTGTGTGCGAGTGTTCCCATGCGCGATTCCTCCGTTGTAGTCCCGCCCCCGCTGCGTCTGTCGGGCCTGGAGCCTGTCACGCTCGGTGAAGGTACGTTGTTCGTCAACATCGGCGAGCGCACCAACGTCACCGGCTCGAAAGCCTTTGCGCGGATGATCCTGGAAGGCCGCTTCGAAGACGCACTGGCCGTGGCACGCCAGCAGGTCGAAAACGGCGCCCAGATCATCGACGTCAACATGGACGAAGCCATGCTCGACAGCCAGGCCGCCATGGAGCGTTTCCTGAAGCTGGTGGCCGGTGAGCCCGAAATCGCTCGCGTGCCGGTCATGATCGACAGCAGCAAGTGGACCGTGATCGAAGCCGGTTTGAAGTGCATCCAGGGCAAGGGCATCGTCAACAGCATCTCGATGAAAGAGGGCGTGGACGAATTCAAGCGCCAGGCCAGGCTGGTGCGCCGCTACGGCGCCGCCGCGGTGGTGATGGCCTTCGACGAGCAAGGCCAGGCCGATACCTACGAACGCAAGACGCAGATCTGCGAACGCGCTTATCGCGTGCTGGTCGACGAAGTCGGCTTCGCACCCGAAGACATCATCTTCGACCCCAACATCTTCGCCATCGCCACCGGCATCGACGAGCACAACAACTACGCGGTCGACTTCATCAACGCCACGCGCTGGATCAAGCAGCACCTGCCGGGCGCGCGGGTCAGCGGCGGCGTCAGCAACGTGTCGTTCAGCTTCCGCGGCAACGACGCGGTGCGTGAAGCCATCCACACCGTGTTCCTGTACCACGCCATCAAAGCCGGGCTCGATATGGGCATCGTCAACGCCGGCATGGTCGGGGTCTATGACGACCTGGAGCCGGCGCTGCGGGAACGGGTCGAAGACGTGGTGCTGAACCGCCGCCCCGACGCCGGAGAGCGACTGGTAGAGATCGCCGAGACCGCCAAGGGTCTGTCCAAGGATGACACGGCCCGGCTCGCCTGGCGCGTGGGCGACGTCGACCACCGCCTGTCGCATGCGCTGGTACACGGCATCACCGAGTTCATCGTCGACGACACCGAAGAAGCGTGGCAAGCGATCGCGGCCAAGGGCGGGCGGCCGCTGCATGTCATCGAGGGCCCGCTGATGGCCGGCATGAACGTGGTCGGCGACCTGTTCGGGCAGGGCAAGATGTTCTTGCCGCAGGTGGTCAAGAGCGCCCGCGTGATGAAGCAGGCGGTGGCGCACCTGCTGCCCTACATCGAAGCGGAAAAGAAGCTGCTGATCGAAGGCGGCGGTGAAGCCAAGGCCAAGGGCAAGGTCGTGATCGCGACCGTGAAAGGCGATGTGCACGACATCGGCAAGAACATCGTCACGGTCGTGCTCCAGTGCAACAACTTCGAAGTGATCAACATGGGCGTGATGGTGCCGTGCCAGGACATTCTGGCGCGCGCCAAAGCCGAGAACGCCGACATGGTCGGGCTGTCGGGGCTGATCACACCGAGCCTGGAAGAGATGCAGCATGTGGCGGCCGAGATGGAACGTGACGACTGGTTCAAGGAGCGCCGGACGCCACTCTTGATCGGCGGTGCCACCTGCAGCCGCGTGCACACGGCGGTCAAGATCGCGCCGCATTACCAGGGCCCGGTGGTCTACGTGCCCGACGCGTCGCGCAGCGTGGGCGTGTGTTCCGATTTGCTGTCCGACGAGCGCGCCGCGGCTTACATCGCCGAGCTGGAAGCCGACTATGCAAAGGTGCGTGCACTGCATGCCAGCAAGAAGGCCACGCCGCTGGTGACCTTGGCTTCGGCGCGCGCCAACAAGGCGATGGTCGACTGGGCCGCCTACACACCGCCGGTGCCGAGCTTCATCGGCCGGCGCGTGTTCCAGAACCAGGACCTGCATGAACTGGCGGCCTGCATCGACTGGGGCCCTTTTTTCCAGACCTGGGACTTGGCAGGGCGCTACCCCGACATCCTGAAAGACGAAGTCGTCGGGGTCGAAGCCACCCGCGTTTTCGCCGAAGGGCGTGAACTGCTGCGGCGTGCCATCGACGGCCGCTGGTTGCAGGCCAGCGGCGTGATGGCGCTGCTGCCGGCCAACACCGTGGGCGACGACACGATCGAGGTCTACACCGACGAAAGCCGCAGCCAGGTGGCGCTGCGCTGGAGCCCGCTGCGCCTGCAGACGGTGCGCCCGGAAGTGGAAGGCAAGCTGCGACCGAACCGCAGTCTGGCCGACTTCATTGCGCCCCAGGGCACGGCCGATTACATCGGCCTGTTCGCCGTGACGGCGGGCCTGGGCATCGAGAAGAAAGAGCGCCAGTTCGTCGACGCGCTCGACGACTACAACGCGATCCTGTTGAAAGCACTGGCCGACCGGTTGGCCGAAGCCTTTGCCGAGCGGCTGCACCAACGCGTGCGCACCGAGCTGTGGGGCTATGCGCCGGACGAGTCGCTCAGCACCGAGCAACTCATCGCCGAGCAGTACCGCGGCATCCGCCCTGCGCCGGGCTACCCGGCCTGCCCCGACCACAGCGTCAAACGCGCCATGTTCGAGGTACTGGCCGCCACCGAGATCGGCATGGACCTGACCGACAGCATGGCGATGACGCCGGCCGCCAGCGTCAGCGGCTTCTACATGGCGCATCCCGAGGCGGTCTACTTCAATGTCGGACGCATCGGCGAGGACCAGTTGGAAGATTGGGCGGCTCGCCAGCAGATCGAACCCGCCGTGGCGCGGCGCTTGCTGGCGCCCGCGCTGGGCTGAGCGCGGCGGGCCCCGCAAGCTGTTGCGCGGCGCCGGTGAACAAACGTAAGAAGCTCGCTGGGCGCGATACGGCACACCCTATGTAGGGGCCGAACCACCGATGATTCGCGCCTGCCGCGGCCTGCTGTTTGCAAGCCGCTGCTGAACCCACAGGCCCGTGCGGCTGCGGGCCGTGTTTGTCAACCGCCCTGCATCCGGCGCCGATCTGGCGTGCCGGCCTGCGCAACCGCAAAGGCTCTACGCGTGACCATCGAACTTCTCAAACAGAAGCGGGGCCATCCGCTCCGCGCTGCCTGGCGTGTGCGTTCCCGCGCTGCGATCTTCGGTTTGCTGGTGGCGGCATGTACCGCCGCCGGTGCCGCCGCGCCACCGGACCGCCCGGCGTCGATCGGCGAAGCCCGGCGCTTCCTGTCGATGGCAGCCTTCGGCCCGAACGACAACGACGCCGAACTGCTGCTGAAGATCGGGCTCTCGGCCTGGATCGACCGCCAGTGGCAGATCGCGCCGACCTCGCACCGCGCCTGCTGGGAAACGACCGAAGCCGCGGTGCGGGCCGCCGACCCGAACCAGGGCATCTACTTCACCGGTGTCGTCGACTGCTTCTGGAAGCAGGCCATCAACGGCCCCGACCAGTTGCGCCTGCGCACGGCCTATGCGCTGTCGCAGATCTTCGTGATCTCGGCGGCCGACAGCGGCGTCAACGACCACCCGCGCGAGATCGCAGCCTGGCTAGACATGTTGGGCACCGACGGGCTGACGACTTATCGGCAGTTGCTGGAAAGCGTGGCGCGGCATCCGCAAATGGGCCGCTACCTGTCGCACCTGCGTAACCAGAAGGCCGACCCCACTACCGGCCGTGTGCCCGACGAGAACTTCGGCCGCGAGGTGATGCAGTTGTTCTCGATCGGCGTCGTCAAGTTGAACCTCGACGGCAGCCCGCAACTCGTCGGGGGCCAGTCGGTGGAGACCTACGGGCCGGCCGATGTCGCCGGCATGGCGCGGGTGTTTACCGGCTTCAGTTTCGAATGCCCCGCCTTTCCGGCCAACGGCTGTTTCTACAGCGGCAGCTCCGGCGGCGCCTCTAACCCCGACCGGGAATGGAAGCCGATGCGCGGCTATCCGAACTTCCACGAAAAAGGTGAAAAGCGTTTCCTCGGGGTGACGATTGCAGCGCAGACCGTGGCCGACCCCGACGCCAGCCTGCGGATGGCGCTGGACACGCTGGCTGCCCATCCCAACGTGGCGCCTTTCATCAGCCGGCAGTTGATTCAGCGCCTGGTCACGAGCAACCCGAGCCCGACCTATATCCGCGACGTGGCCACCGTCTGGAACAACAACGGTGCCGGCGTGCGCGGCGACATCAAGGCCGTGGTGAAAGCGATCCTGACGCACCCGGAATCGCGCCGCGTCTCGAACATCGACGGCAAAGTGCGTGAGCCGGTGCTGCGCCTCGCGGCCTTCCTGCGCGCGTTTCCGCACCGCTCGGACAGCGGGCGCTTCCGCGTCGGCGAAACCGAGAATCCAGGTACCCAGCTCGGCCAGACCCCGCTGCATGCGCCTTCGGTCTTCAACTTCTACCGACCGGGTTACGTCGCCCCGGGCTCCAACTCTGCCGCCGCCGGCATGGTCGCACCCGAGTTGCAGTTGCTGAACGAAACCAGCGTGGCCGGCTACGTGAACTACATGCGCGGCAACCTGCAATACGGCGTGGGCAGCTACAACCAGACCATCAATGGTGTGGTCTACAACCGCCCCGACCTGCAGCGCGACTGGTCGCAGGAAATGGAGTATTCGACCAAGCCCGGCGTGCTGGCCGACTACCTGATCACGCGCTTGCTGTACCTGCAACCGGCGGTGGGCCTGCGCGCTGAAGTGGTCACCGCGATCAACTCGATCGTCTTGCCGAACTACACCGGCAGCAACTTGCCCGCCATCTACGACGCTCAGCGCAAACGCGTCAACGCGGCACTGTTGCTGGTGCTGGCCTCGCCTGAATACCTGGTCCAGAAATAAGCCCGACGAGCGATGCACACCATGTCCAAAATCCAAGACGTTTCCCGCCGCCTGTTCCTGCGCCAGGCCGGCGCTTACTCCACTCTGCTGGGCGGCGCCGCGCCCCTGGCGTTGAACCTGGCAGCAATCGGCACGGCCGCCGCCCAGGCGCAAGGTGACTACAAGGCGATCGTTTGCCTGTTCATGTTCGGCGGCAACGACGCCTACAACACCGTGCTCCCCACCGACGCGGCGAGTTGGGCGGCCTATACCGCCACCCGCAACCAGGCACCCGATTCGATCGCGTTGCTGGCACCCGGCACCGCGCCGAATGCCGGTGCGGGCATCGGCTCGCCAGCGCGGCTCGGCGGTGTGCTGCCGCTGTCGGTGTTGCGGCCGCAGGGGCGCAGCTTTGCGCTGCACCCGTTGATGGCGTCGGTGCAGGGCCTCTTCAACAGCCAGCGGCGGGTCGCGATCCTGCCCAACATCGGCCCGTTGATCATGCCCACCTCCAAACTGCAGCTCGCCACGGCCAGTTACCCGCGTCCGCCGCGCCTGTACTCGCACAACGACCAGCAGAACACCTGGCAGTCGCTGGCGCCCGAAGGCAGCACCCACGGCTGGGGTGGGCGCATCGCCGACCAGCTCGCGGCGCTCAATGGCACGCCGATCTTCACGGCGGTCTCGGCCAGCGGCAATTC
>JALYUN010000117.1 GCA_030853725.1 Pseudomonadota bacterium
CGTACGCACGGTGCACCAGGTCCAGCACTTTCAGCGTGCCCGGCACACCGAAGGCGCGCGCCGAGATGTTGGTGTTGCCTTGCTGCGAAGAGATGCTGGCACCAGCCGCCAAGTTGTTCTTGCAGGCGTTGAAGGGCGGGGTGTTCGACACGTCCTGCGCCACGGCCTTGTAGATATCCGGAACACCGCCGGTGGTGGCCGGTGCGGCCGAGAAGCCGTCGTAGGTGTGCACGGTATTCGAAGCGGCGTCGAAATAAGTGATGACGCTGCCGCCGCCGATGCCCGAAGCAAAGGGTTCGGCCACACCCAGTACGGCTTGCACGGCGATGGTCGCGTCGATCGCGCTGCCGCCGCTAGCGAGCACCTTGCAGCCGGCCATCGAGGCCTGGATGTCGGCCGATGTGACCATCATGTTGGTGCCGTTGATGCCCGCGGTCTGGCCATACGGTGCCCCGCCCTGCGGCGCGCACAGTGCGGGGTCGAAGACGATGGTGGGCACGGGCGTGCCGGCCACGTTCCATTCGAACGCCTCGGCATTGAACGCAACAGTGCGGTCCTGCCGCACGGTGACGGTGTCGGCCGGCGTGGCCGATGCATTGACTGCCAGGTTGCCGACCGCGGACGTGCCGTCGACGATCGACGCGCCCGCCCCCACGGCCAGCAGCGTTGCGGTGACGGCGTTCTGCGCCACCGCGCCGTTCTGCACCGTAATGCGGAAGCTGTAGTCATACAGCGAACGGCCGACTCGGGCTTCGGCGATCTTCTCGATCGACACGACAGCGGCGGTGGCCGATGTGGCGCCCGGTGTACGCGGTCTGACGTCGGTAGCCTTCAGCACGCGCGAAGCCGACTGTGCGGTTGCCCTGCCGATGGCAGCCGGCTCGCTCTGGGCATTGCCGCCGCCGCAGGCGGTTAGTGTGAGCGCGATCACTGCGCTGGCGAACGATGTCAGAAAGAACTGCATCACAAGACCCCTTTCCCGTTGCGCCGCGCCGCGAAGCGCCAGGCCAATCCGCCCAGCCCGAGTAGCAGCAGCGCAGAGGTCGCGGGTTCAGGAACGGCGACGGTCTGGCCCTGGAATAGCGTGGCGAAGGTGTCCGGGTCGACGACCGTGTAGCTCAACGCGCCCGGCGCAACCGCCCCGCTGTAGCTGAAGCCGATCGACAGGCCCCCCAGGCTTTGGCCGATGGCCAGCGGCGCCGCCGCGGGGCCGACCAGGTAGTCGACATAGCCGTCCGACGGGCTGCTGTCGGGTTGGATCACCAGCGCCTCCCAAGTGGCCGGCGCCGCCAGGCTCAACAGGCCGGTGGAGGTGGCGAAGGGAAAGAACACCGTGAATTCGGAGATGCTGCCGCCGGGGTTTGCGGCACTGACGAGCGTGGCATCGTCGTTGACGAGCCTCAGGTCGACCTGCCAGTTCGCGCCACCGAACGGGGTGTACTGGGCCGTGATCTGCACCGCTTCGGATGCCAAGGGGAACAAGGCCACCAGCGCTGCGCTGGCCCAGATTGCAAGTTTCATCGTGACTCCCGGGACTTCTCGGCAACCGCCGGATGATGCAACGGCTGCACGGCAGCCGCACCCTCTGTTCACGTGCCAAGCCCTGCCGTGAATTGTTCGACAGGCGAAGCGGGCTGGCACCACCACAATCTTCGTCCCGACCGCAACCCGGAGAACCAGATGACGCAGTCAATCATGGCGCGGCACGCCACCGTGCTGGTGCTGGCAACGTTGTTGGGCGGCTGCGGCGCCGAAGTCGCCGGCACCGCCATCACGGTCGGCAAGCTGCAGGCCCAGCAAGCCGAACAGGCGCGGGCGCAGCAAAAGCAAATTGTCGAAGGCATGGGCAAGGCGATGCAGGCGGCAGCCGACGCCACCGCATCGGCAGCCGATTCGCAGTAGCGCGCCGAAACAAGCGCGCCGAGACTAGACGGTCCGCATCCGATCGGTGCGCACCCGGCGCAACCGCAGCACTTGCGGCACGATCACCATGGCGGCGGCGCCGATCCACAGCCCGATCGAGATCGGGCTTTCGACCAGGATGCCGAGTTCACCGTTGGTGATCGACAGCGCGCGGCGCAGGTTCTGCTCCATCAGGTCACCCAGCACGAAGCCGAGGATCAGCGGCGCCATCGGCACGCCCTGCTTGCGCAACGCCCAGCCCACCACACCCAGCCCCGCCATCAGCATCAGGTCGAAGGTGGTGGCATGTACTGAAAATACCCCCACCGCGCTGACCGCCAGAATGCCCGGCACCAGCATCCAGTTCGGCACGCTCAGCACCTTCACGAACACACCGACCATCGGAATGTTGATCAAGAGCAGCATCACGTTGGCGACGAACAGCGAAGCAATCAGGCCCCACACCAGCGTCGGGTTCTGCGTGAACAGCGCCGGCCCGGGCGTGATGTTGTATAGCGAGAGCGCACCGACCATCACCGCCGTGGTACCCGAGCCCGGAACGCCCAGCGTCAGCATCGGCACGAAGGACCCGGCGGCCGAAGCGTTGTTGGCGGCTTCCGGCGCCGCTACGCCGCGGATATCGCCTTCGCCGAAGCGCCCGCTGCTGCCGGCAATGCGCTTCTCCATCGCATAGGTCATGGCGCTGGCGATGGTGGCGCCGGCACCAGGCAGCACGCCCACCACGAAGCCGACCACCGACGAGCGCAGGGTGCCCCAGCCGGTGTACGTCATCTCCTTCAAATTGAACAGCTTGCGGCCGGTGAGCTTGATCAGACCGCCGCTGCTGTGGTGCTGCTCCAGCATCAACAGAATTTCGCTGACCGAGAACACACCGATCACGACGACGATGAACTGGATGCCGTCGGACAGGTGCACGTCACCACCGGTGAAGCGGTAGACGCCCGAGTTGGAATCGAGCCCCACGGTCGAGAGTGACAGTCCGATGATCGCGGCCAGTGCGGCTTTCAGCGGCGCGTCGCCCATCAACCCGGTGATGCAGGCGAAGGCGAAGCACATCAGCGCGAAGTACTCGGCCGGGCCGAAAGCCAGCGCCCAGCGCGCCAGCAGCGGCGCGAACATCACGATGCCGAGCGTGGCGACGATCGAACCGACGAAGGAGCTCCAGGCCGATATCGAGAGCGCCACGCCGGCCAGTCCCTGCTTGGCCATCGGGTGGCCATCGAGCGCGGTCATGATGGCGCCGGCATCGCCCGGCACATTCAGCAGAATCGACGAGATGCGCCCGCCGTATTCGCAGCCCATGTAGACCGCCGCCAACAGAATCAGCGCGGTCTCCGGCGGCAGCTTCAGCGCGAACGCCAGCGGCATCAGGATCGCAACGCCGTTGATCGGGCCCAGGCCCGGCAACATGCCGACAATGGTGCCGATGAACGCACCGATGGCGGCCACCAGCAAGTTGGTCGGTGTGAGCGCAACCGCGAAACCGGTCAGCAGGTAGTTAAAGGTGTCCATGTTCCGGGCTTCCTCAACGACCGCCAAAGATAAACGACAAAATCCCGGTCGGCAGCACCACGTCCAGCAGTTTGTCGAAGAGCAGATACAGCACGACACCGAGCGCAACACCGCCGATCAGTGACTGCTTCCAGGTGCCCCCGAAAGCCATGCCCACCGGCACCGCCATCAGCGCGGTCGCAAGCGGAAAGCCGAGCGTCTGGAACAACGCGGTGTAGACAAACACCGCCGCCACCGCCAGCCCGATCGGCTTCCAGTTCGAACGCGCCAAGTCGAAGCCATGCGGCCCCGGCCGCAGCGCAAGCCACAGCCCGCCCGCGGCCAGCAGCCCCGCCAACAACAGCGGGAAAGCACGCGGGCCGACCGGCTCGTACGAAATGGGCGCCGCATAGCCGCGCGCCGCCAGGCCCATGGCCACGCCGGCGACGACGCAACAGGCGCCGAGAATCCGATCACTCATGGGGGGCCTCCGCGCCGCGCGGGTGGCGGCTGTGACTGCTGTTGCCTACTTGTTGACGACGTTCAGGCCGAACTCGGCAGCCAGCTTGCGGTATGCAGCCACGCGCTGCTTCACGTAAGCGTCGAACTCTGGGCCCGTCATCGCGAATTTGAACAAGCCGCGCTCGGCGCGCAGCTTGTCGTAGGCCGGCGTAGCCATCATCTTCGCAAAGGTCGTGCTCCAGGCCTTGTAGTCGGCATCGCTGACTTTTGGCCCCAGATAGAAGCCGCGAATGATCGGCCATTCGATGTCGAAGCCCTGCTCTTTGGCGGTAGGCACGTTGGCCAGATCACCTTCCAGGCGCTTGTCGGACATGACGGCCAGCACGCGGATCTTGGCGCCGGCCTTGATCTGCTGGTCGGCTTCAGAGGCGTCGCCCGAATACACCTGCACATGGCCGCCCTGCAGCGCGGTGATGGCCTCTCCACCACCTTCGAAGGCCACGAAGCGCATCGACTTCGGATTCAGGCCGGCGGCCTTGGCGGTCAGCGCGGCTTTCATCCAGTCCTGGCTGCCAACGGTGCCGCCCGCACCGAACACCACCTTGGTGGGGTCGGCCTTGACCGCGGCCACCAAATCCTTCAGTGACTTGAGGGGCGAATCCTGCGCCACGATCACGGCACCGAAGTCAGCGCCGACACCGGCCAGCCAGCGCACGTCGTTCTCACCGTAGCGGCCGAACTTGCCCTGCGCCAGGTTCAGCAGCGAGCCACCGGAGAAGGCGACGATGGTGTTGTCTTCACCGGGTCGCTGCGCCACGATGGCGTTGTAGGCCACGGCACCGATGCCGCCCGGCATGTAGGTGATGCGCATCGGATCGCTGATGTACTTGCCTTCCATCAGCGAGGACTGCGCCAGCTTGCAGGTCAGATCGAAGCCGCCACCGGGCTTGGCCGGCGCGATGCATTCGGTCTTGTCGAAGGGGCCGGCCATCGCGGTCGAGGTGGCGAAGGCTGCGGCCAGTGCCACGAACCAGGCGTCTTTGAGTTTCATTGAAAGGTCTCCTTGCCAGCGGGGGCGATCGAATGCGGATGCCGCGGTTCGATGCCGCGGCGCAAGCCGGGACTGTAGGTGCAGCGGACTTTCAACGGCCTTTCAGCGAGGGCGCTGAAAGCTTGGGGACAACCCTGGGTTCCTCGGGACGATCGCGCAGTTAATCGATCGCCTGCAACCCGGTGTCAAGGCGCGTGGCGAACGCAGAACTCGGTCGGCGTCAGGATCGCACACGACCCCGTCAGCGCGAGCAGGTTCTTGTCACCCGTCACCAGATAGTCGGCGCCGGACGCCATGAATGTGGCCAGGATCGGCACATCGCCTGGGTCGCGCAGCGCAGGGGCCTGCGCCCGGACCAGACCGGCGGCTTCGAGTTCGACAACACAAGCCATCACGCGCAGCAGGTCCAGAAAGTCCTGGACGTCCTGCGCGGTGAAGCCTGTGCGCGCCGACAAGGCTTGCAGGGTGCGCGCCAGTTCGTCCAGCAGAAACTCCGACACCACCAGTTCGAGGGCACCGGCACGCCATGCGGATGCCAACCGCCCGAATGGGTCGCTCGGAAAAGCCAGACCCGACACCAGCACGTGCGTGTCGAGCACCACGCGCATGGTGGGTGCTCAGTGCCGGCCGGTGGTCCCGGCCGGCTTGGCCTTGCTCGCCTCGGTGAGTCGATTCGCCGCAGCACGCTGCGGCGGCTTCGCTGGTGAAGGCGTTGCGACGGCTGGCAGGCGCTCGGCCGCGCGCCATTCACGGGCGGTCTTGCGACGGGTCTGCGCGCCGATCCGTTCGATCTGGGCCATGCCCTCGTTCTCAGCGACCGCTTCATAGCCCCTGGCCATACGCTCAGACAAGGCATCGAAGCGGCCCCGTAAGGCCCGGATGCGTTCGAACATCGCAGCATCCACCAGCGCCGCCACGGGCTTGCCGTCTTTCGTGATCAGGATGCTGTTGCGGCGGTACTGCACGCGGTTGAGCATGTTGCCGAGGTTTTGCCGGAGGACGACGGCGGTCGCTTCAAAGATCAGGTGGGTTTCTATGACCGTTATGGTCATGATGATCAGCTTAGCAGGCGTGATATCAGCGGCACGGACGGCAGCACGATCCGCGCCTCCAATCCGTGCCCGTCGGCGCCTGCTGCCAACGTCAACCTTCCCCCGAAGCGCTCGGCGATCGACTTGACGATAGCCAGCCCCAACCCGGATCCCGGTTGCCGTGTTGCGCTGCCACGGAAGAAGCGCTCACCGGCGCGGGCCAGCTCGTGGGGCGGCATGCCGGGGCCGTTGTCGATCACGCCGATCGCGACTTCGTTTTCGACGGCGTCGACCCGCACCGTTACCTGCGATCCGCGCGGTGTGTAGCGGATCGCGTTGTGCAGAAGGTTCGACACCGCCTCGCGCAGCAAGCCGGGTTGCGCCCAGGCGCAGGCCGCACCCGGCTGCAAACCCGCGGCAGCTTCGAAACCCAGGTCGACACCGTGCTCGCGGGCCTCGTTCCACCAGCGCCGAGCCACTGCTTGCGCCAGCTCGCACAGGTCGACGGACTCGGCCTCGGCGTCGACCGCATCGACGCTGTCGGCGCGTGCCAGCGCCAGCATCTGGTTGGTTTGACGCACGGCTTCGTCCAACTGCGACCTGATCGCTGCCAACGCCTCGCGCTGCGATGCCGGGTCGGACTCTCGCAGTGCAAACCCGACCTGCGTAGCCAGCGTCGCCAGTGGTGTGCGCAACTGGTGTGAGGCGTCGTCGACGAAGCGCCGCCGCGCCTCGGCCTGCTGGCGAATGCGCGCCACGTGGTGGTTGATGGCCTCGACCAGCGGCTGCACGTCCAGCGGAATGCCCTGCGGCGAGATTGGTCGCAGGTCGCTGGCTTGTCGGGCCTGCACCTCCTGCTTCAAGCGCGCCAGCGGTCGCAGCGCCCAGTCCACCGCCAGTACCAGCAACACGCTGGCGACCGCCACCAGCAAGAGGTCGCGGGCCAACGACTGCAGCACCAGGCTGCGCATGAAGGCATGGCGCGACTCCATCGTCTCTGCGATCTGGATCACCACCCGCTGCGGCAACGGCTGCCCTTCCATCGGCCGCTCCAGCACCCGCGCGTACGACCCCATCCGCACCGGCACGCTGAAATACGTGGTGTCGTCGAATTGCGGTTGACCCGTTACAAGCGGCACTGCCGGCGGCGGCAGGCCGGCGTTGCCGATCTCGGCCAGACCGTTTTCCAGCGCCACGCGGTAGTAGACCTGGCCGCTGGCGGTCAGCTCGAAGAACTCCAGCATGCGGTAGGGCAGTTCCACCGCCAGGCCGCCGCTTTCGGTCGAGATGTTCGCGTCGAGCGCCTTGATCGCGCCCAGCAGCGATCGGTCGTAAGCCGCGTCGGACGCTTGCACCGCCGTGCGCCAGGTCAGTGCGATCTCTAACACTGCCACCGCCAGCAGGCCGGGGAACAACAGCAGCAGCAGGCTGCGCTGCAGGCTCAGCGTGTGGAGCCGCTGCAGGCCGTTCGAAATCCAGTCAGGAGTCCAGCTCGAAATCAGGCTCGAAATCAAGGGCGGCATTCGAGCACGTAGCCCAGGCCACGCAACGTAGCGATCTGCACTGGGCTCTGCGCCAGCCGCTTGCGCAGGCGGTGCACCAGAACCTCGATCGCTTCCGGCTGCACATCCTGGTCGTCGGAAAACACGCGGTCCAGCAATTCCTGCTTCGACAGCGGCTCGCCGCTGCGCTGGATCAACGCGCGCAGCGCGGAATGCTCGCGCGGGCTCAGCGTCAACGGCTCGTGGGCGAGGACGAAGCCTTTGGTGCCGGTGTCGTAGCTGAGTGGTCCACAAGCCAGCCGCGGATGGTCGACGCCGCGGGCGCGGCGGATCAGCGCCATCAAGCGCGCTTCCAGTTCGGCCAGCTCGAAGGGCTTGGCCAGGAAGTCGTCGGCGCCTTCGTGCAAGCTGCTCACGCGCTCTATCAGCGAGTCGCGCGCGGTCAGCACCAGCACCGGCAACCGCTGGTCGGCGGCGCGCAACTCGGCCAGCACGTCGTGGCCGTCGATGCCGGGCAGGCCCAGGTCCAGCACCAGCGCGTCGTAACGGGTGGCTTTCAGGCTGCGCCGGACCATGCGCCCGTCGTCGACCCAGTCGACCTGGAAGCCGCCTTGTTGCAGCGCACGCACGAGCCAGGTCGCAAGTTCGCGTTCGTCTTCGGCCAGCAGGATGCGCATGGCGTCAACCGTGGAGCCCGACGTCCGGCCCGCCGCTCAGTCGGCCGAGCGCGCGGCCGGCGGCTCGGGGCATGCCAGGCGCCGGCGGCGAATCTCTTGCCACACCTGCCGCTTGTCGTCGTCGTCCAGCACCGACCACAGCGCAATCTCGTCCAGCGTCCGCAGGCAGCCTTCGCACAGGCCGCTGGATTCGTCCATGCGACAGATGCTGATGCAGGGTGAGGCAACGGCTTCGTCGTTCATGCAGCGGGGGCTCCGTGAAATGCGCATCGCTTCGGCGCGGGATTTGCAATCGGTCTGCTCCCGAAAGCGCATGCACCGGTTTTTTTTGGGGATGTCGACACCCCAAGGTCGCGGGCAAACTCCAGAATCAGCGCCGAACCGGACCTGGCCATGGATCTCCTGACGACTCCCGAGCTTCTACAGCGCATCGACGCCCTGGTGTTGCACGCCACCGGCCTGTCGGTCGAAGCCGACCGCATGCAGGCCGACCCACTGTACGCGCGTGACGTGCTGCTGGTGTGCGACGCGCTGCAAGACAGCGAAGGGCCGGTGCTGGCAGAGCGCTTGCGTGCGCTGCAAAACTTGAACAGCGCCAGCGCCGCCAGCCGCGCCGAGGCGCGCCGCATTCCGGTTGCTGCACCGGGCCGTGCCGAGCGC
>JALYUN010000160.1 GCA_030853725.1 Pseudomonadota bacterium
CACTGACCGCCTGCAGCGTACCGTTGTTGACGAAGCTGCCGGAGTTGGCCGGCGGAACGATGTTCAGGGTGCCGCCGTTGACATCGGCCGAGATCAAGCCGTTGTTGGTCAGCAGGTTGCTGCCGCCGGCGACGTTCGCCTGGCCGATGCTGCCCTGGCCACGCACCGTGAGACCCGAACCCAGTGTGCTGGTGCCGTTGCCTTCGACGGCGAGCCGAGCGCCGGCATCGGTCAGGTTGATCACACCGGTGCCGTTGAGCAGGACATTGCCGCCGCTTGAAGCGGTGCCGTCGATGCTCAGGATGCCGCCGTTGCCGACATTGACCGCTCCATTGATCGTGGTGCTGTTGATGATGCGGTTGCGCGCATTGGCAATGCCGGACATGTCCAGCACACCACTGAGCGTGACGCCGTCCAGGAAATTGCTGCCGCTGCTGTTGACCTGGATGACACCGCTGCCGCTGGTGCCGAGCGTGCCACCCTTGATGCTGGCCCCAGCCTGCACCACGGTGCTACCGGTCTGGGCGTTGATCTGGCCGCTACTGTTGTCGACGGTGGTCGAGATCACCAGTGTGCCGCCGTTGCGCGCGTCGAGCAGATTGTTGTTAATCACGGAGCCGCTGCCGGCCGGCGGCGTCAGGCTGAGTGTTCCGCCGCCGGCATCGGCGGAAATGCGGCCGTTGTTGATCAGGGTGTTGGTGCCGCCGGTAAAGGCCGCCTGACCGACATTGCCTTGGCCACGGACCACCACGTTGGCACCGAGCGTGGTGCTGCCGTTGCCTTCGATGGCCAGCCGCGCACCGGCATCGTTGAGGTTGAAGGTAGCGCTGCCATTGATGGTCTGGTTGGCGACTGCCGTGCTGTCCAGGCTCAGGATGCCGCCGTTGGCGATGGCTATCGATCCGTTCAGCGTCATGCCGTTGCCGATGCGCTGGCGCGAATTGGCATTGGTCGCCATGTCGATGGCGCCGTTGAAGCTCACGCCAGACAGGATATTGCCGCTGCTGCTGAAGACGGCGAGCATGCCGGTGCCGGCCGTGGTGATGGTGCCGCCGCTGATGCTGCTGCCGAACTGGTTCAACACGCTGCCGGCGCCAATGTTGATGGCACCGCCGCTGTTGTCGATGTTGTGGCCGGCGCTGACCTGCAGTGCCGCGGTCGAAGCGCCGCCGACCTGGATCGTGCCGCTGTTTACCGTGGCACCCCCGCCGCCGAGCGTCAGCCCGAAGGCGTCCAGGTTCAGCGTGCCGGCGTTGTTCAGGAAGCGCGTGGAGCGGAACGTGCCCGGGCTCTGCAGGTCGTTGACGGTGACGACCTTGCCGGCGCCGATGGTGGCGGTGTCGGCGTTGCCGGCGGTGGGCACCACACTGCAGGACCAGTCGGAGCCGGTGCCCCAGTTGCCGGTGGCCGGGTTCCACACACACACCAGCGCGCTGGCCGGCGCCACCGACAGCGGCCCCAGCAGCGCAGCGGCTGCCAGCGACAGCAGGTTCGGCCTGAGCGCCGACCTGCTTTCGCCTGAACGCTTGCCGGCAGGACGGGCAAGTGCCGAAGGGAGGGGCAATGAACGGGGGGTGCGCATGAAACGTCTCCTGCTGGAATGGAGGCGACTGTGCCCAGCTACCGTTAGCCAAACGTTTGCCGAACGGCCCCGACGACCCTGCAAACGGGGGTCCGCACGCCCCCCATTCGCGGGGGGTGGGCGTCACTCTTGCACGGCGGGGGACAATTCCGCCGATCCCATCCGCGTTGCCGAACCCCCATGCCAACGACCCCCGGCTACATCGCCCCGATGCGCTTCGACGACGCCGAAGCCGCACTGGCGCAGGTGCAGTTGATCTACCGCAGCAGCATCGACCACCTGCGCACATCGTTGCAGCGCTTCATCGCCGGGCAGGACGACGGCCAGCCGGTGCGGGCCTGCTATCCCTTCGTGCGAATCCGCAACGCCACCGTCGGGCGGCCGGATTCGCGGCTGAGCTATGGCTTCGTGGCGGGCCCGGGCACCTTCGAGACCACGATCACGCGGCCCGACCTGTACGGGCACTACCTGCTGCAGCAGTTCAAGCTGCTGTTGAGCAACCACGGCCGCTCGATCGAAGTCGGCACCAGCAGCGCGCCGATCCCGGTGCACTTCTCGCTGGCCGAGCACGACCACCTGGAAGGCAACATGACGAACGAGCGCCGCGTGCAGTTGCGCGACCGCTTCGACCTGCCCGACCTGGCTGCCATGGACGACGGCATCGCCAACGGCACCGTCGACATCCATCCCGGCGACCCGCAGCCGCTGGCGCTGTTCACCGCGCCGCGCATCGACTATTCCCTGCACCGGCTGCGCCACTACACCGGCACCGCGCCCGAACACTTCCAGAACTTCGTGCTGTTCACGAACTACCAGTTCTACATCGACGAGTTCATCAAGCTCGGCCACAGCCTGATGACAGACCCCGCCAGTGAGTACACCGCTTTCGTAGAGCCGGGCAATGTCGTCACAAGACGGACCGGTACGCAGAGCCGGCCCGGCGATGAACTCGGCGCGCAGCCGCCGCGCCTGCCGCAGATGCCGGCCTACCACCTGGTGCGCGAAGACCGCAGCGGCATCACCATGGTCAACATCGGCGTCGGTCCGGCCAACGCCAAGAACATCACCGACCACGTGGCCGTGTTGCGCCCGCACGCCTGGCTGATGCTCGGCCACTGCGCCGGGCTGCGCAACAGCCAGCAGCTCGGCGACTATGTACTGGCGCACGCCTATGTCCGCGAAGACCATGTGCTGGACGAAGAGCTGCCGCTGTGGGTACCGATCCCGGCGCTGGCCGAGGTGCAGCTAGCGCTCGAGCAAGCCGTGGCCGACGTGACCAAGCTCGAAGGCTACGAGCTGAAGCGCATCTTGCGCACTGGCACTGTGGCTTCCACCGACAACCGCAACTGGGAACTGCTACCGAACGCCGGACCCGAGCGCCGCTTCAGCCAGAGCCGGGCGGTGGCGCTGGACATGGAAAGCGCCACCATTGCCGCCAACGGGTTTCGCTTTCGGGTGCCCTACGGCACGCTGTTGTGCGTGTCCGACAAGCCACTGCACGGCGAGATCAAGCTGCCCGGCATGGCCAACACCTTCTACCGCGAGCGGGTCGACCAGCACCTGCGCATCGGCATGCGCGCGGTCGAACTGCTGCGCCAGCAGCGCCCGGGCAGCCTGCACAGCCGCAAGCTGCGCAGCTTTGCCGAGGTGGCGTTTCAGTAGCTCAACGCCCGGGATCGGCCCACAAAGGCCGCATCGCCAGCACCCCCAGCAGCGGTCCCAGGGCGAGCCACGGCAGCACGTGCGCCAACGGCGTCGTCTGCGACAGCCGCACGAAGCCTTCGATCGTCAACACCGAGATCGTGAAGCCCGCACTGTTGACGAGCGTGAGCACGCTGCCAACAGCCTGCGGTGGCGCGTTCTGTGCGTTCAATGCAGAAAACTGCGGCGAGTCTCCGGCCACCGTGAAACCCCACACCAGCAACCACCCCAGAAAAATCGCCAGCGGCGCGTTCAGGGTCCAAGGCGCGGCCACGCAGCACAAGCCGCTGACGGCCAACAGCACGGTCGAAACGCGGGCACTGCCGAACCGGCGCACCGCCATGCCGCCGGTGACGCAACCCACCGCGCCGAGCCCCAGCACCGCAAACGTCCAGCCGGAAACGCTGGACTCGGTAACGAGGCGCGTGGCAAGCACCAACGGCACCAGCACCCACATCGCATACAGCTCCCACATGTGGCCGAAGTAGCCCAGCACTGAAGCACGCAGCTGCGGCACGCGCCAGACGCTGGTCAGTGCCGACAGGCGCAGCACCGGCAGCCCGGACCGGGCCGGCGGCTCCGGCAGCACCAACCAGACGATCAGCCCTGCCAGAACCGACGCAGCGGCAACACCGAAGAACACCCCCTGCCACGGCCATGCCGCGCCCAAAAAGCGCAAGGCGTGCGGGCTGGCGCTGCCCAATACCAGCGCGGCCAGCAGCCAGCCGAGCGCCACGCCCAGGCCGCGCGGGAACCATTGCGACGCCAGCTTCATGCCCACGGGGTAGATGCCGGCCAGGAAGAAGCCGGTCAGCGCACGCCATGCCAGCATGGTGCCGAAATGCCCGGCACCGGCTACCGCCGCCACGGTGCAGCCGGCGGTGGCCAGTGCACACAGCAGGAACACCCGCCGCGCAGGCCAGCGGTCGGCCACCGCCAGCACTGCGAACACCAATGTGCCGACGATGAAGCCGATCTGCAGCGTGGCCGTCAGCGTGCCGACCGCCTCGGCCGGCCAGCCGAACTGGCGCTGCAGGTCGGGCATGACCGCGTTGACTGCGAACCAGGGCGAAGTGCCGGCCAGTTGCGCCAGCACCAGCGCCGGCAGGACGCGGGCCGGCGTGGCGAGCAACGCGGGTACGGCAGGTTGAGTCGGATCGCTGCTCAAGGTAGGCGCGGACGGTAGCACCGCCCAGCACAACGCATCAGTGCTGCGCGCCGCACCGCGTGGCACAAGTCGGGACAGGGCCAGCGCTCTTGTCGCCCCGGCTGCGTCGTCTTAGGCTGAACCCGCAATTGCTCATCCACCTACCCGGCGCGGGCAGTACCCAGGCGGCGAAGGAGACACTCGCTCAGTGCGTCGGTGATCGACTTCGAGCACCAGGGCACACGCATCCACCTGATCGATCCCCTCCCGGCAGTGCCGAGAGCCTGGGTCACAGCCTGCCGGCGCTGGAAGCGGTGGAGACGGTGGCGGTGGTGATCAACGCCGCCATCCGCATCGAGCCCATGGTGCTACTGATGATGGTGCACGCGGCCGGGTGCGGCATCGACCGGCTGCTGATCGTCAACCGGATCGACGCGGCCGGCGCCGATCTGCCGACATTGCTGGCGCAAATTCAGGCTGCTTTCGGTCGCGAATGCCTGCCGTTGAACTTGCCCGACCAGGAAGCGACGTGAGTCGTCGACTGCTTCTAAAACCGCCCAGGCCACAGCGACTTCGGCAGCGCCGACGCGGCCCACCGCGCGCTGGTGGAGCAGGTGGTGGGAGTCGATGCCGATTTCGGCGAACGCTACCTGAACGAGCAAGCACTGCCCGGCGACATCGCGGCGGTCGCCAAGGTCGACGAGATCCACTTCGACGCGGTGCTACACGACGCGCCCGAAGACGAGCACATTCATCTGAAGCCGCTGGCATTTCAGTGCCGGTGCACGGGCTGGCGATCGAGCCCAAGTGCCACGGTGACGAACAGCGCATGGCAGAGATCCTTTCCAGGCTGGTCGATGAAGACCCGTGCTTGAGGATCGAGCGCGTGGGCGAAACCGGCGGAACGATCGTCTACGGCTTGGGCGAATTGCATCTTCGCGGCCTGCTGGACCGCCTGCGCGAAGTCCACCACTTCGAAGTCGAGACCCGCGCCCCGCTCGTGGCCTGGCGCGAAACTATTACCGCCAACGCCAACGGCCACCGCCGCGACAAAAAGCAGAGCGGCGGCGCCGGCCAGTTCGGCGAAGTCTTCCTGCGGGTGGAGCCGCTGCCGCGCGTCGCGGGCTTCGAGTTCATCGACCAGGTCAAGGGCGGCGCCATCCCCAACACTTTCATCCCCACCGTGAAGAAAGGCGTGCGCGATGGCATGGCCAGCGGTGCCATCGCCGGCCACCCGGTGGTGGACGTGCGCGTGGTGCTGCTGGACGGCAAGTACACAGTGTCGACAGCAAGGAGATCGACTTCGTGACTGCCGGGGGCAAGGCCTTCATTGCTGCGGTGCGCGAAGCCAAGCCGGTGGTGCTGGAGCCGATCGCGAAGCTTGCGATCTGCGTGCCAGAAGCGGCGGTGGGCGACAGCACCGGGGACCTTCCGCGTCGACGCGGCATCGTCACCGGCACAGAGCCTGGACCGGCTTTCGCGGGGCAACCGATGGTGACCGCGGCTCGAAGGCCTGTGCGGCGAGTCGCGCCTTGATGCTCTTTGCGAAAGCCAGCGCGGTGGCCATGTTGTCGAACTGCGTGTCGATCTGCCCGCCGGCCAGGTCGCGAGCGAAACGCTGCTGCCCTCATAGGGCACATGCCATGCGGTGACATTGATGCCGCTCAGGAACATTTCCGCAGTCAACTGCTGCGAAGTGCCGTTGCCGCTGCTGCCATAGGCCAGCGCGCCAGGCCTGGCCTCGATGCGCTCGATCAACTGGGCAACGGTCGTGACCTTGCTGACGTCGCTGGCCAGTAGTACCAGCGGCGTGCTGGCCAGCAGGGTGATCGGGGTGCAGTCGCGCTTCACGTCGTAGCCGGGCTTGGGCACCAACGGGGGGCTGACGGCCAATGTGGTCTGCGTGCGCAGCAGCAAGGTCAGCCCGCCGGGTTTGGTGCCGACGACCTGCTCGGTGCCAACCGCGCCGCCAGCGCCTGGCCGGTTCTCGGCGATGACGCTGGCCTTCCAGCGGCGGAGTATCGGCCCTGATGCCGGCCACACGGATCACTCTGCCGCACTGGTCGATCTCGGCCCGCCGGAACTCGGCAAACGAGGCTGCTGTGCTGCCCACCGGCTCGACCCCCAGGCGCCGCATCTTGGCTTGCCCCTCGGGTTGAACAGTGTCTAAAAAAGACTACGTATGCAATGCGGGTCGAGCCGGATCGTTTCACCACTTTTGTACCGCAATCACTGCAGACCGTAAATCTGATATGAATGCTTGCGTCAAACGGCATACGTATGCAAAATGTGCCCCAACGCAAACTCCATGACAAGCGCCCGATGATCCGAACCCTCAAGCGCGGTACCGATGCCGCAAGCCTGGCAGCCGCTGATGCGCAGGTCCGCCAGACCGTGGCCGACATCATTGCGGCCATCGAGCAGCGCGGCGACGCCGCGGTGCGGGGCTACTCGAAACAGTTCGATCAGTGGGATCCGCAGGACTTCGAGCTCAAGCCGGATCAGATCGCAGCGGCGATCGCCCAGTTGTCGCCGCGCGAACTCGAAGACATCCGCTTCGCACAGACGCAGATCCGCAACTTTGCTCAATTGCAGCGCGACAGCATGTGCGACGTCGAGGTCGAAACGCTGCCGGGCGTGGTGCTGGGTCACAAGCACATTCCGATGAACGCCGTCGGCTGCTATGTGCCCGGCGGCAAATACCCGATGATCGCGTCGGCGCACATGAGCGTGCTGACGGCCAAAGTGGCCGGCGTCAAGCGCATCGTGGCCACCGCGCCGCCGTACGAGGGCGCCCCGCACCCGGCCATCGTTGCTGCCATGCACCTGGCCGGCGCCGACCAGATCCTGGTGCTCGGCGGGGTCCAGGCGGTGGCCGCCATGGCCGTCGGCACCGAATCGATCCAGGCGGTGGACATGCTGGTGGGTCCGGGCAACATGTACGTCGCCGAAGCCAAACGGCAGCTCTATGGGCGGGTCGGCATCGACCTGTTCGCCGGTCCGACCGAAACCCTGGTGATCGCCGATGACAGCGTCGACGCCGAGATGTGCGCGGTGGACCTGCTGGGGCAGGCCGAGCACGGGCCGACCTCTCCCTGCGCCTTGCTGACCAATTCGATGGCCTTGGCCGAAGCGACGATCCTGGAGATCGAGCGCCAGTTGCAGCGCCTGCCCACCGCCGCGATCGCCTCGAAATCTTGGTCCGACCATGGCTCGGTCATCGTGTGCGACACCGAGGCCGAGATGATTCAGGTGGCCGATCAGATGGCTTATGAGCATGTCCAGGTCATGACCCGCGACCCCGACGTGTTCCTGAACGGCATGAGCAACTACGGCGCGTTGTTCCTGGGCCCGCGCACCAACGTCAGCTTCGGCGACAAGTGCATCGGCACCAACCACACGCTGCCCACCAACCGCAACGCGCGCTACACCGGTGGTCTTTGGGTCGGCAAGTTTCTGAAGACTTGCACCTACCAACGGGTGCTGAGCGACGCGGCTTCGGCCCGCGTCGGCGAGATCTGTTCGCGGCTGTGCCACATGGAACACTTTGCCGGGCACGGTGAGCAGGCCAACCTGCGCGTGCGGCGCTATGGCAATCGGCCTGAACTGCCGTGGTACCAACCGGCGCAGCCGGCCTGATCGGCGGCTCACCGACTCATCGACTCACCGGTACTGGTCGATGCCGCTTCCCGAGACGCCCAGTTTCCGCTTGGACGGCCGGCGGGCGCTGATCACGGGCGCCGGGCGTGGCATCGGCATGGCAGCGACTGCGGCGCTGGCGCAGGCCGGTGCTGCGGTCACGCTCGTCGCGCGCAGCCGTGACGAAATCGAAACGGTCGCGGCGGCGCTGCGCGCAGGCGGCCACAAGGCCGAGGCGCTGGTGCTGGACGTGACCGATGCCGGCGCGGTGCGCAGCGCGCTAGCGTCGCGCGAGCCTTTCGACATCCTGGTCAACAACGCCGGCACCAACCGCCCCGCGCTGATGCAGGACGTGAGCGAGGCCGACTACGATGCCGTAATGGCGATCAACGTCAAGGCGGCCTTCTTCGTGGCGCGTGAAGTGGCGCGCGGGCTGCTGCAGGCCGGCCTGCCCGGCTCCATCATCCAGATCTCGTCGCAGATGGGGCATGTGGGTGGCCCGCGGCGCACGGTCTATTGCGCGAGCAAGCACGCGCTCGAAGGCATGACGAAAGCCCTGGCCTGGGAACTGGGACCGAAGGGCATCCGCGTCAACACGCTGTGCCCGACCTTCATCGAAACCGCGATGACCTCGGCGCAGTTGCGCGAGCCGAATTTTCGCAGCGAGGTGCTGGCGAAGATCGCGCTCGCGCGTATGGGCCAACTCGAAGACGTGATGGGCCCGGTGGTGTTCCTGGCCAGCGACGCGTCGGCACTGATGACGGGCTCGGCGCTGATGATCGACGGTGGGTGGACAGCCGCCTGATGGCGCCCGCAAGATCGAGCGACACGCCGGCTGCGGGAATCAACCGCGCAGTCACTTCCAATGATGTCGCTCGCCTGGCCGGGGTTTCGCAGTCGGCCGTCAGCCGGGCTTTCACCCCGGGCACCGCAGTCTCCGAGCGCATGCGGGTCAAGGTCTTCGATGCCGCGCGCATGCTCGGCTACCGGCCCAACGCAATTGCGCGCAGCCTGATCACCAAGCGTTCCCGCATGATCGGCGTGGTGGTCTCGTACCTGGAAAACCAGTTCTATCCGCTGGTGATCGAAGGCTTGTCCAAGCGCCTGCGCGAACACGGCTATCACGTGCTGCTGTTTTGCACCGACAGCCAGGACGCAGACGAATTGCTGCCGGAGATCCTGCCCTACCAGATCGATGGCTTGGTAATGGCGTCGACCCGGCTCTCATCGGCCGTGGCGCGGCGCTGTGCCGAGGCCGGCATACCGGTGGTGCTGTTCAACCGCACAGTGGCGGGTGGGCCTTCCAGCACCGTGGCCGCTGACAACGCGGGGGGCGGCCGCAGCGTGGCGGACCTGCTGTGCCGCGCAGGGCACACGCGCATCGCCTTCATGGCCGGGCTCGAAGACACCTCGACCAGCCGCGAGCGGGAGCAAGGCTTTCTGCAGGGTCTGGCTGCGCACCGCCAGCGCTGCTTCGCACGTGCCGTGGGCGACTACCGCTTCGACACCGCCGAGCAGGCCACCCTGAGCCTGTTCGGCAGCGACGCGCGACCCGACGCGGTGTTCGTCGCCAACGACCACATGGCGATCGCCGCGATGGACACGCTGCGGCTGCTGATGGGTTTGCGCGTGCCGCACGACGTGTCGGTGGTGGGCTTCGACGACGTGCCGCAGGCGGCCTGGCGTTCCTACCGCTTGACCACCGTGCGCCAACCCGCCCGCCAGATGATCGACGCCACAGTGGCGCTGGTGCTGGCACAGGCCGCCGGCGGCCAGACCCAAGCTGTGGCACAAGTGCTGCCGACCGAATTGGTGCTGCGCGATTCCGCACGCCTGCCCCCTTCCCCCTGACCCTCACTTCACAGGAGCCCTTAATGAACGATGCCCATCACCCGTTGGACAACCGCCTGCCCGAATTGCTGCGCAGCGGCCGCCCGCTGCGTGGACTTTTCAACGGCCTGGCGTCGCCAGCCATTGTCGAGATGGTGGCCTATGCCGGCTTCGACTTCGTCATCATCGACAACGAACACGGCGCCAGCAGCTTCGAAACCACCGAGCACCTGTTGCGCGCTGCGCGCGCCAGCGGCTTGCCGGCGATGGTGCGTTGCCTGGAACACGACATTGCGCGCACGCTGGACATCGGCGCCGGTGGCTTGAAGATTCCGATGGTCGCCGACGCGGCGCATGCCGCCGCCCTGGTGCAGCGCGTCAAGTATCCGGCCGCCCAGGGTTCGGCAACCGCCGGAGGGCGCAGAGGTTCGGCCTTTTCCACCCGCGCCGCCGGCTACGGTGCCTTCGGAGGAGCGGCGCACACGTCGCGCAGCGACAGCGGCATTGCGCTGGTCGTGATGATCGAGACTGCAGATGCCGCAGCCAACGCCACAGCCATCGCGAATGTCGCCGGGGTCGACGCCGTCTTCATCGGCCCCAACGACCTCGCCCATGCCATGGGCTACGAAAACCGCTGGAACGAGGCGCCGGTGCAGCAGGTCATCGAGCGGGCCCTGCTGGCGATTTCGGCCACCGGCAAATGCGCAGGCATCCTGGCGCTGACGGCCGAAGAAGAAGAACGCTATGCCAGCTGGGGGGCCCGCTACTTCTGCAGCACCACCACCGGCCTCATCACCAAGGCCTTCAAGGACGCGGCGAATCGGGGCGACCTTCCGCAAGCGAAGCTCGGTTACTGAGACTGGATTGCCGATGCGCAGCGGCAATCGAATACTTTCAACCGATGTCACTGGGCTGCGGCGCAGGCTTGCGCCCGGTGATCATCGAGCGCACCAGGTTCTCGTGGTGACGCAGGCCCGTGAAGACCACCCCGGCCACATGCAATACGGCCAGCGCCAGCAGGCTCCACGACAGTCCGATGTGCACCGACTCCACCGTTTCGTCGCCCCAGTAGCGGTCCGTCGTGTGGAGCCAGCCGGTCAGCGCCAGGCCCAGCAAGCAAGCGATCAGCGCCAGCACCATCCACGCACCGAGCGGGTTGTGGCCCAGGTACCGCGGCTCCCGCCGCCGACAAAGGCGTTGCAGGTAGCGCCACGTGGCTTGCGGCGAACGCACGAAGCCGCGCCAGCGTGCATGCCGGCTGCCGATGCAGCCCCAGACCAGGCGCAGCAACACGGCAGCCAGCGCGACATAGCCTGCAGGCTGGTGCCATGACCCGTAGTCGATGAACCACGCCAGTGTGCTGAGACCGGCTGCGACGACGCTCGCGAGCAACGACCAGTGGAGCAACCGCACGGTGCGGTCCCAGACCACGACGGTGAGAGTGCCCTTGCGGCGCGGCCCGCTCACGCTCACGCCGCGCCGATCACTTCGGCGCGGTCACCACATCGAGAGTCTTCGGGTGAAAGAAGGTCTCCATCTTCTTGCCCTTGGCGTCTTTGCCGTAGACCTCGTAACAGCCGTTCTCGATCTTCACGCGATTGATGGTCCAACCCTCGTTTTTCAGCTTTTTCTCCAGATCGGCCCGGGTGCGCCACTCGGTTTTCGGGATCGGGTCGCAGCGCTCGGCATGCTGTGCGAACACGCACACGGTGGACAGTGCCAATACGGCGGCAACGACCGGGGTTCTCAATGATTTCATGGCAACTCTCCGTGGAAGGCTGCATCCGGGCCGCATCAGACGTCGGCCCAAAGGCGCAGCAGGTTGTGATAAGTGCCGGTCAGTCCGATGACTGCCGGGTCGGTCTCGCCCACCGTGCTGCGCAAGTGCATCAGGTGGGTGTCCATGTCGAAAAGCAGGCGACGCTGCTCATCGCTGCGCACCATGCTTTCGATCCAGAAAAAACTGGCCACACGCGCGCCACGCGTCACCGGTTCGACCCGGTGCACACTGGTGCCGGAGTACAGCACCATGTCACCGGCCGGCAGCCTGACCGACTGCGTGCCGTAGGTGTCTTCCACCATCAACTCACCGCCGCCGTACTCGGCCGGGTCGCACAGGAACAGGGTACAGCTCAGGTCTGTGCGCACCCGTTCGCCAGCGGTACCGGGAATGAAGCGCACGGCGTTGTCGACATGATTGCCGAAGGCGTTCGACGCGCCAGCGTAACGGTTGAACAAGGGCGGGAACACTCGCCGTGGCAACGCAGCCGAGAAGAACACGTCGTGTCGGTTGAGGCCGGTCAAGACGATCTGGCGCAGTGCCTTCGACTCGGCACTGTTGTGCGGCAACTGCTCGTTGCGCTTGGCTTGGGCCGCCTGCGTGCCGGCGGTCATGCGACCGTCACTCCAGGCGGCGCCTTCCAGCAGCGCGCGGCATTGGCGCAACTCGTCGGCAGTCAGCACATTGCGAAGATGCAACAGCATGGCGAATTCAGAAGCGCGTGGTCAGCGTGGTTTGCACGCTGCGCGCGGCGCCCTGAACGTAGTGCCCGGTGTAGAGCGAATCGGCATAGAACTTGTCGGCCACGTTGAGCACATTGAGCCTGAGCGAGACACTGTCGTTGAAGGCGTATTCGGCGAGCAGGTCACCGGTGACCCAGCGAGGAGCCACCACACCGGCCGGGTTGCGGTTCGGCGTTTGCGAACTACGGAAATTCACGCCGGCTCCAACCCTGAAGGCCTCGGTGATCTGATAGGTGGTCCAGACCGTGCCGCTGTGCCGTGGGGTCAGTGAAGGCCGCTCGCCGACGCTTTCACCGGTCAGCGAAGTGCCGTCGAGATTGCCGGCGTCGATCTTTGCGATCGGGATCCAGGCGTAGGAGCCGAAGACTTCCCACTTGGGCATGATCTTGCCGGCAACGTCCATGTCGATGCCGGCCGCATGGCGCCGCCCCGACAACAGGTAGTCGTCGCTCGGCGTGCCATTTGGCGAGTCACGGTTGCGTTCATTGAACTTCGTGGTCTTGAAGATCGCGAAGCGCGTGCTGACACGCCCCCGAAGCAGGTCGACCTTGGCACCCAGTTCAAGGTTGCGGCTCGATTCCGGCGGCGTGTTCGAGCCGGGCAAGTCGTACTGATAGGAGTCACCCGATGTGTTGAACGAAGTGCCATAAGAGAAGTGATAGGAC
>JALYUN010000170.1 GCA_030853725.1 Pseudomonadota bacterium
GAATTGAAGACCGTGAACGCGGCGCTGCTGTGCCAGGACGTGAACCGCCTGGCGCGCAGTGTCGAGCAGCTGGAGGCAACCCATGAACGCCGCCGCCAGGAGATCACGCGGGTGGAAGTGGAACTCGAAACCAAAGGCGCGTTGGGACTCGAAGCCGAACACGCCGACTGCGAACGCGATCTAGAGGCCGCCATCCGCCGTGCAGCCGAACTGACCAGCCGCGCGGCTGCGCTCGATCATCTGTTGGTGCTGCTTAAAGACAAGCGATCGGCGCTGGCGCGGCGTTTGCGGGCGCCGTTGCAGAAACACTTGCAGCACTACCTGGAAATTCTGTTTCCGGGCGCCCGCATCGAGGTTGCCGACGACCTCTCGCCCGGCGCCATCACCCGCACCGGCCCTGGTGGGGTCGAGGTCGGCGCCTTCGACTCGCTCAGTGTGGGCACGCGCGAGCAGATGGGCATCGTGGCGCGGCTGGCGTATGCCGAACTGCTGCGGGAAGCGGGCCGCCCGACGATCCTGATCCTGGACGACGCGCTGGTGCACACCGACGACGCGCGCCTGGGTCAGATGAAGCGCGTGCTGTACGACGCGGCCGAGCGGCACCAGGTGTTGATTTTCACCTGCCACCCGGCGGCCTGGCGCGACCTGGGGGTGGTGGCGCAGACGCTCGGGACGTGACGCGGTCTGCGCGACGAACGCTATTCGACGAACAGCAACGCCGGGTGTTCCAGCAGTTCGCGCACGCGCTGCACGAAGCCCGCGCCGTAGGCACCGTCTACCACGCGGTGGTCGAACGACGACGACAGATTCATCATCCGCCGCACCACAATCGCGCCGCCGTGCACCATAGGCCGCGCAGCCATGCGGTTGACGCCGACGATCGCCACTTCCGGGTGGTTGATGACCGGCGTGGAAACGATGCCACCGAGCGCGCCCAGACTGGTCAGGGTGATCGTGGAGCCGCTCAATTCGTCGCGCACCGCTTTGCCGGTGCGCGCGGCATCGGCCAGACGCGTGATCCCGGTGGCGCAGGTCCACAGGTCGTGGTCTTGCGCATTGCGCAGCACCGGCACCATCAAGCCGGCGTCGGTTTGCGTGGCGATGCCCATGTGCACCGCGTCGTAGTTCGTCAGCACACCGGCTTCGTCGTCGAAGGTGGCGTTGACCATCGGGAAGTCCTGCACCGCCAGCACCATCGCACGCACCAGGAACGACAGCGGCGTCAACGCCCCGCGCGCTTTGCCCCACCGCGCATTGAGCTGCGCGCGCAGGTCCATCAGCGCTTCGACGTCGACTTCCTCGACATAGCTGTAATGCGGAATGCGCTGCTTGGACAGCTGCATCTTCTGCGCGATCTTGCGCCGCAGGCCGACGATCTTTTGTTCGTGCGTCGCAGTCGATGAAGCCGGCTTGGGTGCGGGTGGCACGCCTGCTGCCGCTTCCTTTCCAGGCACGGGCCGGCGCGGCTTTTCGGCGCCGCCATGAGCCTGCAGGTCGGCCATCGTGGTGCGCCCGCCGGTGCCGGTGGCTTTCACGTCGTTCAAGTCGATGCCCAGTTCCCAGGCGCGGGCGCGCAGGGCGGGCGAAGCGATGGGTCTGGTCGGCGCCGATGCCGTGGCGCTCTCGGTCTTCGGCGGTGGCTCGGGCTTTGGCGGTGGTGAGGGCGCGGTGTTCTTGACCGCCGCTGGTGCCCCAGTCGTCTTCGTTTTTACTTGGCTTGCATCGGCAGCGGGCCTGGTCGCCGTCGGCGATGCGGCTGCAGCCACAGGCGCCGCAGGAACGGCTTCTGGCGCCTTTGAGGCGGGCGCTTCGTCGCTACCATTGGCGGCGGTGTCGATCCGGATCAACTCGCCGCCCACGGCCAGCATCTCACCGATCTCACCGCCCAACGCCAGCACCTTGCCGGCCACTGGCGACGGAATCTCCACCGACGCCTTGTCCGTCATCACATCGGCCAGCACCTGGTCTTCGCTGACCATATCGCCGACCCCTACATGCCACGCAACGACCTCGACTTCGGCAATGCCCTCACCGATGTCGGGCACCTTGATCAGATGTTCACTCATCAGGCGCTCATGGCTCCATCACCCGCTGCAAAGCTGCAGCCACGCGGTCGGGCCCCGGAAAGTAGGCCCACTCCAGCGCATGCGGATAGGGCGTGTCCCAGCCGGTGACGCGCTCGATCGGCGCCTGCAGTTGATAGAAGCAATGCTCCTGCAGCAGCGCCACCAATTCGGCGCCGAAGCCGCTGGTGCGGGTGGCTTCGTGTACCACCACACAACGACCCGTTTTCTTCACCGAATCGACGATGGCCTTCAGGTCCAGCGGCCACAAGCTGCGCAAGTCGATGACCTCGGCGTCGATGCCCGACTCGGCCGCCGCCGCTTCGCACACGTGAACCATCGTGCCGTAACTCAGCAGCGTGGCGGCGCGGCCTTCGCGCACCACCTTGGCGGTGTCCAGCGCCACCGTGTAATGGCCTTCGGGCACCTCGCCGGCTGGGTGCTTCGACCACGGCACCACCGGCCGGTCGTGGTGGCCGTCGAAGGGTCCGTTGTAGAGCCGCTTGGGCTCCAGGAAGATGACCGGGTCGTCGTTTTCGATCGACGCAATCAGCAACCCCTTGGCGTCGTACGGGTTGCTGGGAATCACCGTGCGCAAACCGCAAACGTGGGTGAACAGCGCCTCGGGGCTCTGGCTGTGGG
>JALYUN010000179.1 GCA_030853725.1 Pseudomonadota bacterium
GCGCTCGAGCGCCATGCACGGCGGCTGGCGCGTGCGCTGGCGTCGGTCGTCAACCTGCTGGACCCGGACGTGATCGTGCTGGGCGGCGGCTTGTCCCGCCTGCCGCATCTGCTGTGGCAAGTGCCCGCGCTGTGGAGCACCTGGGTTTTCGGTGCGGGCAGCGACCCGGTGCGCACCCGGTTGCTGACCGCATTGCACGGCGACGCGTCCGGGGTGCGCGGCGCGGCCTGGATCGGTCGCACCGCGGCGCCTGGCTGAGCGCCGCTCGCTGAATCAGGCCTTCAAGCGCTCGTTCTGCGGGAACATGGCCTTCGCCGTTTCTGCGTCGGCCTCGGTTTTGTAGGCGTGCTTCGCCTTCAACGCTTCGACCCGCTGCGCCGCCGGCCGCGCGCTGATCTCGTCGAGCAGGCGCTTGACGTTCGGCAACTTCGCCCAGGCCTCGGCACCCAGAACGAACGGCACCGCGCGGGCCCAGCCCCAGACCGCCATGTCGACGAAGGTGTAGGTGTCACCGAGCATGTACTTGTGCTTGGCCAGTTGGTCGTCGATCAGCTTCCAGTGGCGTTCGGCTTCGAAGTCGTAGCGATTGATCGCGTACGCGTTCTTCTCGGGCGCGTAGTGCTTGAAGTGCACCGCCTGGCCGGAATACGGGCCGATACCGCTGGCCACGAACATCAACCACGACAGCATCTGCCCGCGCGCCGCCGGGGTGTCGGCAGGCATGAACTTGCCGGACTTCTCGGCCAGGTACAGCAGCATCGCGTTGCTGTCGAACACGGTCACGTCACCGTCGGTCAACGCCGGGGTCTTGCCGTTCGGGTTGATCTTCAGGAACGCCGGCAGGTGCTGTTCGCCCTTGCGGGTGTCGACCGGCACGACTTCGTAGTCGAGCCCGGCCTCTTCCAGAAACAGCGCCACCTTGGCGGGGTTGGGAGACGGGTGGTAGTAAAGCTTGATCATCGGTTTCCTTTCAGTGAACGTCCTGCGGACGGGATGCGGCTGTGCCTGGTTCGGGCTTGATTGGCCCGTGGGTCGGCCCAGCCCCAGACTTATTTCACGAGCCGGTTCAAGCGCTCGGCGTCGAACACCGCCGTGGTCTGCGCGTCGTGCGGTACGCAGTCGCCGGCCGGCAATTCATGGTTGCGCGCCGCCAGCTTCTCGATCGCCTGCCACAGCATCGCGATCTGGTTCTCATGACCGGCTGCGTTGTCGATCAGGCCCTTCATGGCTTGCGACACCGGGTCGTCGCCCTGCGTCGCGCCGTAGGCCGAAAAACCCATCCGCGCCGCCGCTTGCTCGCGCTGCGCGTCGGTGTCGGCTTGCAGAATGCGCGCCGGGTTGCCGACCGCGCTGGCACCGGGCGGCACCGCCTTCACCACCACCGCTCCGGAGCCGATGCGTGCGCCGTCGCCCACCGTGAAGCCGCCCAGCACCTGCGAACTGGCGCCGACGATCACATCGCGCCCGAGCGTGGGGTGGCGCTTGGCACCTTTGGTGAGCGACGTACCGCCGAGCGTCACGCCCTGGTAGATGGTGCAACCGTCGCCGATCTCGGCGGTCTCACCGATGACGACACCCATGCCGTGGTCGATAAAGACGCGCCGGCCGATGGTGGCGCCGGGGTGAATTTCGATGCCCGTGAAGAAGCGCCCCAGGTGCGAGGTGAAGCGGCCCAACCAGAACCACTGCCGTTGCCAGCAGACATGCGCCAGGCGGTGCAGCACCAGCGCATGCAATCCCGGATAGCAGGTCAGCGCTTCCCAGGAAGAACGCGCCGCGGGGTCGCGTTCCAGGATGCAATCGATGTCTTCGCGCAGTCGGGTGAACATGGCGCGCAGTTTAGGGGTCGGGGTGGAAAGCTGCAGTCGGCCCGCCGACACCCCCGAGCTATGCGCGCGGCTACTGTGAATCCCTACTGTTGGGTGGGTCGGGCGGGCTGGCCGCGCTGACCGCAGCAGCCCGTGCAATGCCTCGCAGGATCTGCACTTCTTCCACGGTCAACTGCGCGCGGTTGGCGAGTTGCTGCAAGCGCGGCATCAGCTTGCGCGGCGTTGCCGGATCGAGAAAGCCGATGCGCTGCAACGTTGTTTGCCAGTGCTGCAGCAAGCGTTGAACCGCCGCGTCATCGGCCAGCGCCGCATCGGCCGTGCGCGGCTGCACCGCAAACCCGCCCAACGCTTCGCGCCAGTCATAGGCCAGCAGTTGAACCGCCTGCGCCAAATTCAGCGACCCGTAGCCCGGCGCGGTCGGGATCGAGACGCAGGCATGGCAGCGGTAGACATCGTCGTTCGCCAGCCCCGTGCGTTCCGGCCCGAACACCAGCGCCACACGGTGCACGCTCTGTGCCAGTTCCGCGAAATGGGTTCGCGGCGCGAACGTCGGCGGGCCGAAGTCACGCGGCGTCATCGCGGTGGCCACGGCCCAGGTGATGCCTTCCAGCGCTTCGGCCAGGCTCGGCACCACGCGCGCGGCAGCCAGCACGTCGGCAGCGCCGCTGGCCAGCGCCAGGGTCTCCGGGCGCGACAGCACATCGGCATGGCGCGGCGCAACCAGCACCAGGTCGGCGAATCCCATCACCTTGACGGCGCGCGCCGCCGCACCCACGTTGCCGGCATGGCTAGCGCCTACCAGCACGAAGCGGGTGGCATCGGCAGGCGGCTCAGACATCGGCGGCTTTCGGATTGGTGTTCATGCTCTGGATTGTTCGGCTAGCGGGGACTCGGAGCGGGCGCAACCGTTCGTGGGCGCGCGCGACACCCGCAAATGCAGGGTGCCCCTTCGAAAGGAGCGGACCCACACTATCGGAGCGCGCGCAGCATCCTGGGTACGCTGATGCTTCCTGCCGTGCCTTTGATCCTTCCTCCATCTAAAGGGTTTCTAAGTGACCTCATTCCGATCTGTCCTCAAACCGCTGGCGTTCGCCGCCGTCGTGCTCGCCGCCACCAGCGCCCATGCTGCGCTGACGGTCTACACCTCTGCTGCTGCTTTTGCCGGCGCCACGGCTTCACCCGGCGTCGATAGCTTCTCCGATATTTCGCTTTCAGGCTCCACCGCGGGCCCGCTCGTTCGGACGGCCGGTGCTTACGGCTACACCGCGTCGACCACGACAGACCTGTTCTACGGCGCCGGCACCTCGGCCAACCCGTGGCTGTCGACCAACACCAATCAAGACACCATCACCTTCGATTCGTTCGGGCCTTCGATCGGCGCGATCGGTGGAAACTTTTTCACCTCGGACGTCGGCGGTTCCTTCACAACCGGCGGCATCACGGTCACCGTGACCGATTCGCTGGGTGCCACATCGACCCAAACCATCGCAAGCTCGGCCGTCACATCGTTCCTGGGCTTCGTTTCCACCGGCAACATCGCCATGCTGGAAGTGACTGCAGTGCCAGATGTGCCGTCGCCCTGGCCGACCGTCGACAATCTGACGCTCGCCTTGGCAGCTCCGGTGCCCGAGCCGTCTACCTACGCGATGCTGCTGGCTGGCCTGGCCAGCCTCGGCTTCATCGCACGGCGACGCAAGAACGGCTGAACGGCCGCGTTCACGCGCTGACACAAGGGCCCCGCGTGCGGGGCCCTTTGCGTTTCGGTGTTCCCCAAAGGCACTGCCCTGGAGGCCATAGACTTCAAGCTACGCCACCACCGTTCGCTGCCCTCGATCGAACCTGCCCATGCCGCAAGCGCTTCACCCCATGCTCAACACCGCGATCAAGGCGGCCCGTTTGGCCGGCTCGATCATCAACCGCGCAGCGCTCGACATAGAGATCATCAAGGTCGGCAGCAAGGGGCCCAACGACTTCGTCTCAGAGGTCGACCGCAATGCAGAGCGCATCATCATCGAGACCTTGCTCGGCGCTTATCCCGGCCACGGCATCCTGGCCGAAGAGTCGGGCCGCGAGCACGGCGCCCGCGACAGCGAATTCACCTGGATCATCGACCCGCTGGACGGCACCACCAACTTTCTGCACGGCTTCCCGGTCTATGCCGTGTCGATCGCACTGGCGCACCGCAACGTGGTGCAGCAGGCCGTTGTCTACGACCCCACGCGAAACGACCTGTTCTTTGCCAGCAAAGGTCGCGGCGCCTTCCTGAATGACCGGCGCTTGCGCGTCTCCAAACGCACCCGGCTTGCCGATTCGCTGATCGGCACCGGCTTCCCGTTTCGCAAGGGCGACAACTTCAAACGCTACGTGAAGATGTTCGAAGCCGTGATGCAGAGCTGCGCCGGGCTGCGGCGCCCGGGCGCCGCAGCGCTCGACCTGTGCTACGTGGCTGCGGGCTACTACGACGGCTTCTTCGAGACCGGTTTGCAACCCTGGGACATGGCGGCCGGCTCGCTCTTGATCACCGAAGCCGGCGGCCTGATCGGCAACTTCACTGGCGAGTCCGACTACCTGTTCCAACGCGAAGTGGTGGCGGGCAACCCGAAGGTCTACGGGCAACTGGTGCAGCTGCTGGCACCCTACACGCGTGTGCTCGCCGAAGGCGACGCCGTCCATGCCGACGCCGTGAAACCCGCGCAAGCCGACGCCACGCAGCGTTTCGTCGAAGCAGCAACGACCACTGCGCCGGCCCGCAAGACGCCACTGCGGGTGCGCAGGGCCGGCGCGGCCGGCAAGGACGACGCGCCGTTCTGATGTAGGCCCGCCGCGGTGCGTCTGCAGCCGCCAGCGAGTGACGATCGACGGCCGACGCCTGGGGTTTGCCACGACGAGAGCCAGCCGGGTGGCGGCCGAAAATGAGGCTCCCGTCATGGCCGTGCCTGGTCGCGCGCCCGTCGCGCGTCAGTCTCGCAACAGCCGGCAACTTCCCCGGACCCTCATGTCACGCACCCGCAGCGCCTTTGCTTCAATCCCGACGCTCGAGCATTGCAACCTCGACCACGATGCCGACTTCCCGCCGCTGTACTTCACGGCCCTGGAATGGCGCAGCGAACTGCCGCGCACCTACCCGCACCGCCACAGCTACTTCCACCTGTTTTGGGTGACGCAGGGCGCGGGGCGCCACATGATCGATTTCTGCGACCACCCGGTGCAAGACCGCTCGATCTTCATCGTGGCGCCGGGGCAGATTCACTATTGGTCTGTGGCCCCCGGAACCCAGGGCTGCCTGTTCAACTTCAATGCCGAAATCTTCGACGGCAGCAGCGCCGGTGCGGCCGCACACGATGAGCAATTGCGCTTGCGGCTGCAGGTCAACCCGGCGTTCTATCCCGACGCGGCGCAGGCGCAGGCGGTCTCACAGCTGGTCGACCTGATCGCAGCCGAATACCGCCAGCCGGGCCGAGGCAGCACCGAGATCGTGACCCACTTGTTCCAGGTGCTGTTGCTGCGCATCCTGCGCATCGAGCAACCGAGCACGGTAGAGCCCACGTCGGCGTCGACCGGACTCAGCCAGCGCTTCGCGCTCGAGGTGGAACGCCGCTTTCTGCAAAGCAGTGCGATCGCCGACTACGCCAACGCACTCTGCGTTTCCGAACGCACGCTGGCCGAAGCCACCAAGCGCGCCACCGGCAAGACACCGAAAGAGCTGATCCTCGACCGTCTGCTGCTGGAAGCCAAGCGCCTGCTGCTGCACTCGACGAAAGCGGTGGCCGAGATCGCCTACCACTTGAACTTCGAGGACCCGGCTTACTTCGGTCGTTTCTTCCGGCGCCGCACCGGCATGGCGCCGGGCGAGTTCAAGCGCGTGACACGCGACACCGGCAGTGCACCGCTGCCCGCAAGCCTGGCGGCGCAAAAGTGCCATTCAACGGCCGATTCGTCCTAACGGCGCTCGCGCTGGCTGCTTAAGCTGGAAGCACATAAGCGCAACAACCATCGGCGCCGGGCGAGCGGCTTCAACCTGAAGGGCAAGCAGAACATGGGCAGGCTGCGCAGCGGCGGACGGATCCTCGTCGACACCTTGATCGCGAACGGCGTCGAGACAGCGTTCTGCGTGCCTGGCGAAAGCTTCCTGGAAGTGCTGGACGCCCTGCACGACAGCCCGATCCGCCTCGTCACCTGCCGCCACGAAGGACCGGCCACGCACATGGCCGAAGCCGGCGCCAAGCTCACCGGGCGCCCTGGCGTGGCGCTGGTCACACGTGCCCCGGGCGCCACCCATGCCAGCGTGGCGGTGCACACCGCCTTCCAGGACTCGACACCGCTGGTGCTATTGATCGGGCAGGTGGCGCGCGAGACCAGCGAACGCGAAGCGTTTCAGGAAATCGACTACCGCCAGATGTTCGGCGGCTTCACCAAGTGGGTGGCGCAGATCGACGACGCGGCGCGCATCCCCGAACTGCTCGGGCGCGCGTTTCAGGTGGCCATGGCCGGGCGCCGCGGGCCGGTCGTGCTGGCGCTGCCCGAAGACATGCTGACCGACTGCGTCGACTCGGCAGCACCGGCGCCTCGGCAGCCGGTGCTGCAACATCCCGGCGCGGCACAGGTGGAAGCAACGCACGAGCTGCTGCGCGCGGCCGAACGCCCGCTGCTGGTGCTGGGGGGCAGCGGCTGGACCCAGGTTGGTACTGACGCCATCCGCGCCTATGCCGAACGCATGCAGTTGCCGGTGGCCTGCGCGTTCCGGCGCCAGGACCTCTACGACAACACCCACCGCTGCTACATCGGCGATCTGGGCCTGGGTGCGAACCCGGCGCTGGTGCAGCGCGTGCGCGAAGCCGACCTGCTGCTGGCGATCGGCACGCGGCTGGGCGACGCAGCGAGCCAGGGTTACACCGCAATCGAGATTCCGCAGCCGCGTCAGACCCTGGTTCATGTGCTGGCGGGGCCCGAGGAGTTGGGCCGGGTCTACCAGCCGACCTTGGCCGTCGCGTCCGACCCGGCGTTGTTCTGCCTGGCGCTGGACCGCCTGCCGGGGCAACGCCCGACAGACAGTCCGTGGCTCTTCAACGCCCGCGTCGACTACCAACGCTTTCATTCACCGAAGCCGAAGCACGCGCAGGCCACGCTCGACCTGAGTGCCGCGGTGGCCGAACTGCGCCGTCAGTTGCCGCCCGATGCCATCGTCACCAATGGCGCCGGCAACCACACCACCTGGCTGCACCGGCACTTCAGCTACCGCCAGCCCCGCACGCAACTGGCACCCACCAGCGGCACGATGGGTTATGCCGTGCCAGCCGCTGTGGCTGCCGCACTCTTGCGCCCCGGCGTACCGGTGGTGTGCTGGACCGGCGACGGCTGCTTCCTGATGTCGGTGGCCGAACTGGCCACCGTGGCGCTGTACGAATTGCCGGTGGTCTTCATCGTCGTCAACAACGGCATGTACGGCACGATCCGCATGCACCAGGAACGCCACTACCCGAGCCGCGTTACCGCCACAGCGCTGCGCAACCCGGACTTCGTCGACTGCGCGCGGTCATTCGGCCTGAGCGCGGCACGGGTCGAATGCACCGCGGACTTCGGCCCGGTCCTGGCCGCCGCGCTGAAAGCGAATCGCCCGGCCTTGATCGAGCTCGTCACCGACCCCGACATCCTCTCGCCCGCCCATTCGGTCGCCTCCCTGCGCGCCGCAGCGGCGAACGCCTGAGCTTTCCAACCCCCAACCCCGAGGAGTCCCGCCGATGTTCGTCGACCTTCGCACCTACACCATGGTGCCCGGCCGCCTGAAGGCTTTTTTGACGCTGTACGAAGCCGAAGGACTACCGGTGCAGGTGCGCCACCAGGGCCCACCTATTGGTTACTTCACGACCGAGACCGGTACCCACAACCAGGTCGTGCACCTGTGGGGCTACGAAAGCGCCGCCGACCGTGAACGCAAGCGTGACGCGCTGGAGAAAGACCCCGACTGGGCCGCTTACCGCCAAAAGAGCGGCGCCAGCGGCAACGTGCAGCACCAGGAAAACAAGCTGCTGCGCTCGGTGTCGTTTTCGCCGCTCTGATTTCACCCCCGACCACAGCAGGAGACAAACCATGTCGATCAAACACATTCGCGCCACGCTGACAGCGCTCAGCCTGGGGCTCGGCTTCGCGATGGCCAGCCTCTCGGCCCACGCCGAAGTCACCTTGCGCTTTGCCCACTACAGCCCAGAGACCCACGCCGTGCACAAGGCGGCGCTGCAGTTCAAGGCCCGGGTCGAGGAGCGCACCAAGGGCGAGGTCAAGATCGCCATCTTCCCCAACAACACGCTCGGCAGCCCGCCCGAAATCCTGGAGCAGACCAAGCTCGGCGTGATCGACATCGCGGTGCCCACGTCGGGCCAGATGGACAAGTACGACAAGGCCTTCGCGGCATTGATGCTGCCATTCGTGTTCGACGACCTGGCCCACGCCCGCCGCACCATGGACGGGCCGCTGCAGCAGTGGTTGGCGCCACTGGCCGCCAAATCGAACCTGGTGATCATCGGCACCTGGGAATACGGCTTCCGCAACCTGACGAACAACGTGCGACCGGTCAACACACCGGCTGACGTGAAGGGCCTGAAGATCCGCACCCCGCCGGAGATTCAACTCGAAGCCGCCATGACGGCGCTCGGCGGCAATGTGCAGAAGATCGCCTTCCCCGAGCTCTACCTGGCCCTGTCGCAAGGCACGGTCGACGCCGAAGAGAACCCGGTGGCGGTGATCTACAGCAGCAAGTTCTACGAAGTGCAGAAGTACCTGGCGATGACGCGGCACGTCTACCAGGCGCTGTTCCAGGTCGTCAACGCGCGCAGCTGGGCCAAGCTGACGCCTGAGCAGCAGCAGATTCTGCGTGAGGAAAGCGCCGCAGCCGGTGCTTCCGAACGCCAGCAACTCGAAAGTGAAGAACTCGGTCAGATCGCCAAGATGGAGCAGGCTGGCATGAAGGTCACGAAGCCCGACCTGGCGCCGTTCCGCGCCGCGATGGTGCCGGCCTACAAGAAGATCGGTGACTTCGCCGGCGAGGCCAACGTCAAGACCTTCCTCGGCTATGTCGAGGCGGCCCGCAAACCCTGAAGCACGCCGAATCACGCTGAGCCAAGCTAGCCAACGGATAGCCGACCATGCTGGTGTTCTCGATCTTCGCAGTACTGGTGCTGCTGATCCTTTTGGGTCTGCCGATCGCAGCGGCAATGGGTCTCACCGCCATCGGCTTCTTCGTCGGCCTGCACGAAACGCAGATGCTCGCCGCGATGGCGCAGCGCATGTATTCGGGCACGACGTCGTTCACGCTGTTGGCAATTCCGTTCTTCATCCTGGCCGGTAACTTGATGAACACCGGCGGTATGACGGTGCGCATCTTCGGCTTTGCGCGCTCGGTGGTGGGCCATGTGCGCGGCGGCCTCGCGCATGTGAGTGTGCTGGCTTCGATGCTGTTCGCCGGCGTCTCGGGCGCAGCGCTGGCCGAAGCGATGGGCCTCGGCAAGATCGAGATCAAGGCGATGGAAGACGCCGGCTTCGACCGCAGCTTCGCCGCCGCGGTGACGGCTTCTTCGTCGACCATCGGGCCGGTGATTCCGCCTTCGATTCCGCTCGTCATCTACGGCGCGCTGGCTGAAGTCTCGGTCGGTGAATTGTTCCTGGGCGGCGTGGTGCCCGGGTTGTTGATGGGCCTGGCGATCATGGCGATCATCGCGGTGCTGGCGCGCAAGCGCGGCTATCCGGCCGAGCAACGCGCCGCGTTCGCCGTGGTGGTGCGCACTTTTTTCGACGGCCTGGCCGGATTGCTGGCACCGGTGATCATCCTGGGCGGCATCCTCGGCGGCGTCTTCACACCCACCGAAGCCGCCGTCGCGGCCGCCCTTTACGCGCTGCTGGTGGGCGCGGTGGTCTACCGCGAACTGACCTGGGTCGACTTCAAGGCGATGCTGTGGGACACCATCGACCAGACTGCGCGCGTGATGTTCGTGATCGCCGCAGCCGGGCTCTTCGGTTGGTTGCTGATCTACCTGCGCGCGCCGGCTGCCATCGTCGCGTCAATGACTTCGGTTTCAGACCAGCCGTGGGTGATCCTGCTGTTGATGAACGGGGTGCTGCTGGTGCTCGGCTGCTTCATGGAAGGCATCGCGATCATGCTGTTGACGGTGCCGATCTTCATGCCGCTGCTGGCCATGTTCGGCATCAGCCCACTGCACTTCGGCGTGGTGATGACGCTGAACCTGATGGTCGGGCTGCTGACACCGCCGTTCGGCATGGTGCTGTATGCGATGTCGACACTGGCGCGCG
>JALYUN010000244.1 GCA_030853725.1 Pseudomonadota bacterium
AGCGTGGCCAGGTGGCGTGCGCGGTCGTGCGAGCCCAGTGCGCCGAAAGCCCAGGCGATCGGGTCGCCGCCTTCGTTGTCGGCCTGATGGGCCTCGATGGTTTGGAAGCGTGGACCTTCGGGCAGGAAGCCACGGCTGCAGATGCGGTGCGCCAGGGTCGGGTCGCGACCCTGCAGAAAGGCGATCGTGGGCCCGACGGTGGCCGCATAGCGTTCGGTTTGCGTTTCGAAGGCGGCAACGCGGGCGCTGCGCTCGGCCACCGGCAGCGCCTGGATGGCGTCGTTCACGGCGGCCAGGCCTTCGGCCGACAGCAACTGCAGGATCAACGCCAGCGCCAGGTCGGTCTGCGCCGCGTGAATGCCGCGGCTGCGCAGGAAACCGGTCAGGTACGCGGTGGAAGGGTACGGCGTGTTGAGCTGCGTCATCGGCGGGATGACGGCGAGCACGCGTTGGGCCGATGGCTGCCGCTCTGCCACCGCTAGCCTTTGCGCAACCAGCGCATCAACTGCGCCGTCACTTCCGGGCGCTCCAGCAGTTCGATGTGGCCCAGGTTGTGGCCGACCCACTGATGCGCCGGCGCGAAGTCCAAGGTGTGCGCCGGGTCGGCGTGGCGGCCGAGCGCGCTGTCCAGCGGCACCAGGCCGTCGCCCAGCAGGCGGGTCTTCAAGTCATGCTCGTCAGCACCCAGGCAAGCCGCGAGCGCATAGCTGTTCACGCCTTCCGGTAGCGGGGCCGCGGTGCGCCGGTCGGGGCCGCGGTCGAAGCGGTCGCGGCCGACCCAGTCCTCGTCGCGCAGGTAGCCGTGCCGCAGGTCGGTGATGCCGGCGCTGCGCAGCTTCGCCAGGCGCGCCAGCGGCGCCGCGTAAGGTGTTGCGGCCAGCACCGTGGTCAGTCCGTGGCCGGCGCGTTCCAGCGGCGCGCCGTGGTGCGGCGTTGCCAGAAACACCAGGTCCGACAGGCGTGCGGTCCAGCCGTGGCCGGCCGCTTCGGCCTGTAGCAGCGCGCTGCGTGCCACCAGTCCGCCCATGCTGTGGCACAGCAGCACCAAGCGCTGCACCGGCTGCGGCCAGGCGGCCAACAGCGCTTCGAGCTGGTGCGCCAAGCCGCGGCCGTTGACGGAGACATGCAGCCCCGTGTTGTAGTGCAGGTACAGCGGTGTCAGACCCAGCTCGCGCGCCAGCAACGCACCATGGTCGTGGCCGTTGCGCGACCACTGCAGGTCGTTCATGCACAAGCCGTGCACCATCACGAGCAGGCCACCGCTGACATCGGGCAATGCCGCCTTGATCGAGCCGGGGTCGATCCGCAGGGTGCGGCCTTCGCGCCGCAGCGCCATCGGAATCGCCAGCGGGTTGGCGGTGGCGGCCAGATAGTCGCCCAACACGCCGTTCAGCGTCGCCACCAGCGCTTCGCGTTCGGGCTTCGCGACCGAGGTAACAGTGTCGGTGTTCGAATCGGCCGTGCCGTCGAGCACGGGCCGCAACAGCGCCAGCAGCGCATCGACGCTACCGCCTGCGACCCGCGTCACGCCGCGGATGCTGCGGTAGACCAGGCCGGTGATGCCGCCGGTGCGCGCCCCGGGCAATGGCGGATCGAAGCCAGGCAACCGGGCGATGCGTTCGTGCATCGCCTCGACCAGATCGGTCAGGCCCTGGGTGGCGTCAGTGACCAGCCGCGCGGCGCCGCGCAAGTCGTCGCGGGTGGTTGCTGGCGGGGTGGCTGGTGGCGGCGACGCCGGCTTCACCACGGGCGGTCGAACGCTGTTCGCAATGGCTGCACAGAAAGTGACACTACGGTTGGTCTCGTTACCTACGGCCTCGGTCATTCACGACAGGTCGGACTTTCGACTTCGTAGCCCAGACTCAGATACAAGTGCGTCTTGAGTCGGTTGCCGCTTCCCTCCATCAAATGGAAGCCCTCCTTGCTGATGCACGTTCGCGACTTTCGGGTCTGCCCGGTTCGGCTTCGCAAGACCAGCCCCCCCATCGTCGAGGACGTTGCGCAGCGCAATGCACCCGCACCTGCGGCACCGATGAAGGGCTGTGCTGCCCACTTCAACGGTACCTTGGCCTTGCTGACGATCGGCGCCTCGCCAGTAATTTCGTTGGTGGCCACCACGCCTGGTGCGGCTTCTGCTGTGAAAGCGGCACCCGAAAGCCGCTTGCAACACCGTGGCCGCGAGTTCCTGTCCGGGTATTGAATGAAGACTTTGTCGCTGGGTTTGACCGGCTTCTGCGTCACCAGTACGGCGCTGCCATCACCGTTCAGGCGCACGATTGCAGGTTGAATGCTTTCCTGGGACAGCGCATTGAGCGAGACCAGCAAACAGCCGAGAAAGATGCTCGATCTAATGCCCATTGTCGGACCAGTGAGGCGGGTCTGATAACAACTTGTTGACCCCATAGCTCGCTCCAACCGCGTTCAGGTCGCGCAGCGTCTTGATTTCGACGTCTTTGGCTTGTGCGTTCACGATGCTCTTACCGACGATTCCCGAGATGGTCATGTCGATTGCGGCCCGGGCGGTGTGCCTGGACTGCAGCGCGGGTGGGTACACGATGCCGTAGCCAGTGGCCATTGCCGAGGCCGCGCTCTTCGATTCAGCTGGCGTGTCGTGAACCCAATCGATGTCGACCCCGACCATCGCTGGAACCTTGTCGGCCTTGATTTCGCCTCTCGCAATCTTGCTGCAATAGTGCATCAAGAAAGCGCGCTCTGCGGGTCGATACGTCGCCGCAATAGCCACTGTGCCACCTGCGCCTTGTATCGCAGCAATGAACAATTTGACTTTGCCGCTGAACACCGGCTCCAGGTCGTCGACGCTCTGACTGGTCGGGAATTGGGCCACCCACCACGTACCGCTTTTTCGAGCCCCGGGAGTCGATACGGCTGCAGACGCTGGCTGGGCCGCACCGGTCGGCCCGGGCGGTGGCATGGCCATTCGGGGCGACGTTCCGGGGTCGACGGTAGGACTGTTGGTGTGGGTCCCCAATGGACCCGGCGGTCTAGAAGCTGCCATGTTTGCCGTCAACGGTGGGGGAAGAAAAATCTGGCAGCCTGAAGTGTGGTCGCCAGATACCAGCCGAAAAGTGTGCCATCGCAACCTCGGTGCGTTTGAAAGCGCCCAAACAGCAGCGACGCTGAAGTTGAGGCCGATCATGCATGAGGCCGACTCACCGTGGCCACACCAGCGCTGGATCGGTCGAGTGCCCTCGCGGCGCTCGGCTACATTCGCGCCCCATGCCCCTGCCACACCAGGACGACCTGCTGAACCTGCATTTGCGCACCTACCTCGGTGCGACCGACGAGACCACGCTTGCGTTGTTGCGGAAGCATTTGCAATGGGTCGAGGTGGCGGCCGGCGAAACCCTGATGACGCAGGGTGAGCCGGGCGATTCGATGTACATCTCGATCAGCGGCCGACTGCGCGCCTATGTTCGCAACGATGACGACGCGCCTGAAGGCGAGAGCGAACGCATGGTGCGCGAGATGGGCCGCGGCCAGATCATCGGCGAGATGAGTCTCTACACCCAGGCGCCGCGCTCGGCCACGGTGGTGGCGATCCGCGATTCCGTGCTGGTGCAGTTGCCCGGCGCGGCGTTTCACGAACTGCTGGCCAGCAGTGCCGCGGTGTCGATTGCGCTGACGCGGCAGATCATCGGCCGGCTGCAGAGCGAGCAGACCGGCAGCGACCCGGCGCGCCCGGTGACGATGGGCCTGCTGCCGATCAGCGTTGGCGTCGACCTGGCGGCTTTCAGCGAAGGCCTGGCCGCGCAACTGCGGCGGTTGCTGTCGGCCGACCGGGTCTGCCAGGTCGATGCCGCGCGGGTCGACCGTGACCTGCAGCAGCCGGGTCTGGCCCGCAGCGCGCGCAGCGCCGAAGCCGAGCGCCGCATCGCCATCTACCTCGACCGGCTCGAAGCCAGCCACGACTACGTGCTGCTGGTGGCTGACGCCGAAGCCACCCCGTGGACCGAACGCGTCAGCCGCCGCAGTGACGAGCTGCTGCTGCTGGCCGACGCACAGCAACCGGCGGCATTGCACGCGAGCGAGTCGAAGTTCCTGGTGCAGCGTACCGGCCGCAGCGAAGCGGCGCAGATTCTCGTGCTGCTGCATCCGGCCGCCACCCGCAGCCCCACCGGCACGCGCGCCTGGCTGGCACGGCGCACGGTGCAGCAGCACCTGCACATCCGGCCGAAACTTCCACGCGACATGGCGCGGCTGGCGCGGGTGCAGACGCGCACGGCCGTGGGGCTGGTGCTGGCTGGCGGCGGTGCGCGCGGCCTGGCGCATCTGGGGCTGTACCGCGCGCTGCGTGAGCAGGGTGTGGAGATCGACTTCGTCGGCGGCACCAGCATCGGCGCGGTGATGGCGGCGCTGGTGGCTTCCGACCAGCCGGTCGAAACCGTGACCGAGATTGCGCGCCGTGCCTTCAAGGTCAACCCCACCGGCGACTACAACCTGATTCCGTTGCTGTCGCTGATCAGCGGGCGCCGGCTGCGCGCGGTGATCCACCGTGCCATGCTCGAGTTGCTGGGCTTCGAAGCCGATGCCGAAGACCTGTGGAAAAACTTCTACTGCGTTGCCAGCAACTACTCGAACGCCAGCGAAGAGGTGCTGAGCCGCGGCGGCCTGTTGCACGCCATCATGGCCAGCATCGCGATTCCCGGCGCCTTGCCGCCCCTGCTGCACAACGGCCAACTGCTGTGCGACGGTGGCACCTTCAACAATTTTCCGGTCGATGTGATGCGGCGCCAGCGCGGCGTAGGCCTCGTGATCGGCGTCGACCTGGGCTCGCGCAAGCCGCGGCGCATCGAGCTCGACACGGTGCCCGGTGCCTGGGCATTGCTGCGCGACCGACTGCGCCCCCGCGCAAAGCGGCGCTACCGGCTGCCTTCGATGATGGCCTACCTGATGAATGTGACGGTGCTCTACAGCACCTCGCGCCAGCGCCAGTCGCAGCGCCTGTGCGATCTGTACTTCAACCCGCCGCTGTACCGCGTGGGCATGCTGCAGTGGAGCCGCTTCGACCAGATCGTCGAACAGGGCCGGGCCCACGGCGTCGAGGTGCTGGCGGCTTTGCCTGGCGGTGCATTGCAGCCGTATTGCGACACCGCGGACAAGACCGAATGAGCACGCCACCGACCCCGCCCGAAGGCTTCCTGAAACGCTGGACCGGCAGCTTGCGCAGCCGCTTCAGTGCTGCGCCCGCCCCCGAAAGCGAAGCCGCGGTGCCGCCCGGGATGCGAGCCGAGTCGCCGCCGGCCCTGCACCCGCTGTTGGAGCCGCACGAGGCCAAGGTCTGCACGGCCGCCGAAGCCGTCAAGGCAGTGCGCCACGGCGACCATGTCTGGGTTGGCAGCGCCTGCGCCACACCACGCGCGCTGGTGGCTGCGCTGGAAGCGGTGGACTACGGCGTCAGCGATGTCGAACTGCTGCACTTCCTGACCGACCACGCGCTGCCGCACGACGCGGCGGGCCAGGCCACCACGCGCTTTCGCCACCGCAGCTTCTTCGTCGGCGCCGATGTGCGCGCGGCGGTGGCGCAGGGGCTGGCCGACGTGGTGCCGATCTCGATCGCGCAGGTGCCGGGGCTGATGGCGATCGGTCGCATCAAGGTCGACGTGGCGTTGATCCAGGTCTCGCTGCCGGACGCCTTTGGGAATGTCAGCCTGGGCGTCTCGGTCGACGTAACGCCAGCGGCTGTGGCGCGGGCCCGGGTCGTGATCGCCGAGGTCAACCCCGCGATGCCGCGGTCGATGGGCGATTCGCTGCTGCATGTCGACCGCATCACCCACCTGGTGCCGGTGGCCACGCCGGTGATCGAATACGCGCACCCGGCAGTGCCCGAGCAGTCGCTGCAGCAGATCGCGCGCTACATCGCCAGCATCATCGACGACGGCTCCACGCTGCAACTCGGCATGGGCCGCATCGCGAGCGAAACCTTGAAGAACCTGAGCGACCGCACCGAGCTGGGCATTCATTCCGACGTGGTCACCGATGCCATCCTGCCGCTGCTGGACAAGGGCATCCTGACGGGCAGCCGCAAGACGCAGCAGCCCGGCCGCATCGTCACCAGCTTCGCAATGGGTTCGCGCCGGCTCTACGATCTTATCGACGGCAATCCGCTGTTCTGCTTTCAGCCGATCGAGGCCGTTGCGGCCGTCGACACGGTGGCGGCGCAGCACAAGATGGTGTCGGTGACACAGGCCTTCGCGATCGACCTGACGGGTCAGGTCTGCGCCGACCGGCAGGGCGGTGCGGCCTACGGCGGCCTGGCCGCGCAGGGTGAATTCCTGCGGGGTGCCGCGAGCTCCCAAGGCGGCAAGCCGATCGTCTGCCTGGAGTCGACGGAAGGCGAAGACGCTGCGCTGCGTTCCCGCATCCGCGCCCGTTTCGCGCCCGGCGAAACCGCCACGGTGGCCCGCAGCGACGTGCATTACGTCATCACCGAACACGGCATTGCCTACTTGTACGGCAAGTCGCTGGCCGAACGCGCGGTGGCGTTGATCGAAGTCGCACACCCGCAGTTTCGTGCCGAACTGTTTGCTGAGGCGCAGGCCATGGGCCTGGTGCGGGCCGAGCAGACATTGGCCAACCTGCGGGCCTATCCGGTCGAGGAAGAACGCAGCATCACGTTGGAAGACGGCCGCAACCTGCTGCTGCGGCCGGCCGTGGCGAACGACGGCGCAGCGGTGCGCGACCTGTTCCACCAGCTGCCCGACCGCGATGTCTACACCCGCTTCTTTCGCAAGATCCGCGGCCTGTCGGACAAGGACGTGCAGCGCCTGTGCAATCTGAACTTCGAAGGTGAAGTCGCTTTCGTGGCGCTGGCGGGCGCCCGCGAAGACGCCACGGTGGTGGCCCAGGCCTGTTACTTCGTCGACCCGTCGACCAACCTGGCCGAAACCGCCTTCATGGTTCACCCCGACTGGCAGCACGCAGGCTTGGGCGCAGCGCTGCAGCGGCGCCTGGTGGAACATGCGCGCGGCCGGGGCTTGCGCGGTTTCGTGGCCGAGATCATGGCCAGCAACGAAGCCATGATCCGGCTGGCGAATGGGTCGGCATCGACCGCGCAGGGGCGTGTCAGCGTCGAGAGCAGCGGCAGCACGGTGCGGGTCACGTCGCTGTTCGATTAGCGGCGTGCGCCCGACCGGGAATCGAAGTGCTGGTGCTTGGTCACAAAGGCGCTTGCGCAATGTGACGCAAACGTTATCTCGATTGCGTAAGTGCCGATCCAGGCCGGCGACTGAAAGGTGACCGAAACGCGACTGCGACGCTCACAGGAAGCGCAGCACGGGCCGACCCGGATCCACCCTCCCATCACCGCACCGAAGGAAACACTATGTACACCAAGAGCCTCATCACCGCTGCAGTCGCCCTGGCTTCCACCGTCGTCCTGGCCACCTCGGCCATGGCTGCCGATGCCGACCCGGGCTACCCGCAGGCCTACCCATCGCAGGTCAGCCGCACCGACGTCCAACAGCAAACTGCGGCAGCCCGCGCCTGGGGCCAATTGCGCCATGGCGAGTTGCCGCTCGTGGCAACGGATTTCGAGACGATGAAGACCCGCGGCCAAGTCCATGCCGAAGCGCTGGAAGCGATCCGTCTGGGCGCAATCAGTCACGGCGAGTTCAATGCCGTGCCGACCATGATGCAACTCGACAGCATCCGCATGGCCGGCGAGCGCGCCGTCACCAGCAAGATGGCCAGCCTCTGATCGACGTGCGGCGCGGCGCAAGCCGCTGCCGCTGCGTCGAAACGCATCGAGCGCTCGATCCTGTGTCAGGCGCCGATCGGCAACTGCAGCGCGGTTTCGCCTTCGATGTTGCCGTCTCGGCCGAAGCGCCGTTCGACGATCTGAACGGTTCGGCGTGCCTGTGGCGTGGTCTGCACCACCACCACGGTCGAGCAGCGCGTGCCGTACGAAGCCCGCCCGCTTTCAGCTTCGACCCGGATGAAAGCCGCCGAGAGTTGCCGCTCTCGCGCCAGCGGCAGGCCGGTCGAAGGCAGAGCTGCGTCGGCTGCGGGTGCGGGGTCGGCCAGCGCCGCGAACGCGGCTGCGATCAACGCGGCCGGCGAGTCGGCGCCCACCAC
>JALYUN010000196.1 GCA_030853725.1 Pseudomonadota bacterium
TCGTCGTGCAGGTGGCTTCGGACAGGCCGTAGGACACCACCAGCGGCACACCGAACGCGGCTTCGACTTCGGTATGCAGCGCCCGCGTGATCGGCGCCGATCCGCAGCGCAGAAAGCGCAGACTGGCCAGCGCCGCGCGGTTGGCAGCGTTGTCGCTCAGGTGCGGCAACATGCGCGCGAACATCGTCGGCACGCCGGTCAGATACGTCGGCCGATGGTGGGCCACCTGCGCTGCGATACGCTCGGCCCGAAAGCGGTCGACCAGCACCACGCTGGCGCCCGCCAGCAACGGTACGATCAGCTGGTTGTTGACGCCGTTGGTGTGGTGCAGCGGCATCAGGTGCAGCAGCCGGTCGTCCGGCGTGACGCCGGTATGGGCCAGCACCCCGGCCGCGTTCGCCAGCAGGTTGCCGTGCGACAGCAGCACCCCCTTGGGCTGGCCGGTGCTGCCAGAGGTGAACTGCATCATGGAGCGGTCGCTGTGCGCCAGGGGCGCGAGAGGCGCGACTTCTGCATCCGGCCCGGCCTTCGGTATCAGCAAGCCCTCGACCGTTTGCAGCGACACCGCAGTTTCGAGCAACGCCGCGTCGCCTATCTCAGTGGGTTGCAGGACCAGCCGGCGCACACCGACCGCTGCCAGCCGCTGCCCAATTTCTGCAGCGCTCAGGCGTGGCTCCAGGAAGCACGGGCAACCCCCGGCTTGCATCACGCCGAAGAACAAGGCCACGGCGTCGGCGCTTCGATCCACCAACAGCGCGACCGGCTCGCCCCGCGCGACACCCCAATCGCGCAGCGCCCGAGCAAAACGATCGACGCGCGCAGCGAGTTCGGCATAGCTCGTAGCCGCGTCCTCGCAGAGGAGTGCCGTGCGGCCCGCATGGCGCTCGAAGGCCGCCCGCAGCGCGCTGGTCAACGACGGGGCTTGCTGCAGCACGGTGTGGGAAGGCTGAAGCTACCGCAGCCGGATCGCTGCGTCGCGCTCGAAGCTGCCGGTGGCATCCAGGCTTTGCAGCGCTTCGCGTTCGCGCGCCGTCGGCACAAGCGTGGGCTCGGCCCCGTCGGCATTGAAGGCGAAGCCGGTGCGCTCGACCACTTCGTCCAGCGACGATTGCGGATGCCAGGATTGCAACGCCAGACGCCCGTTGCGCTGGATGAACACCGCCAGCGGCGTCACCACACCGTGCATGCCGCCACCGGCGGTGATGAAGTCCAGCTTCTCGACCAAGGTGCGCTTCGAATGCTCGGTGCGCCAGGTGACGGCGCGGCGCGCGGTGGGCAGCATCACCGCCCCGCCCCCACCGCCGGGCAGCCGCACCTTCGGGCTGTGCCAATCGCCGATGCACGACACATTGGTGCGGCCCTGGCCGTCGATCTGTGCGGCACCCAGAAAGCACAGGTCCATGCGGCCGCGGGTGCACAGGTCGTAGAAGTCCTCATTGGCGAAGATCGCGGTGGAGCCTTCGGCCAACACCGGGTCCGAACTGGAAATCGGCAGCTTCGCGGGGATGTCGGGCTGCACCCCGCCGGCCACGTTGATGTAGACGAAGTCGTGGTCGTAAGCCTTCTTGGCCAGCAGGCAGGCCAGCATCGGCAAGGTCGAATTGACGCCGCTGAAAGTAACCTCGTCGGGCCGAATGAAACGCGCCAGATTGGTGACGATGTAAGAGAAGCCGGACCACTCAGACATGCTGCGGCTCCGTTGCTTTCTGCAGTGCCCGCCATTCCGGTGCGCGCGCGAAATGCGCTTCTAGCGAACCGGCGGGGTCCATGTAAGCCTCCACTTCGGGGTAGTCGACTTCGTAGTACGGCCAGCACGAGCCGGGCCATGCGCCGTTCGGCACCACCGCCACGGCTTCGACCATGAAGCTGGGCACCAGCGTCAGTTCGGGCTGCTGCTGGAACGACTCCACCGACGCCAGCCTGTCGGCCACCACCAGCACCCGCTTGGCAGCGCGGGTCATGATGCGGTCCCAGTTGGTGGTGCCGTAGACCCGCGCGTCACCCCGTTCGTTGACCTCGTTGACGTGGATCACGGCCACGTCCGGCGCGATCGGCGGAATCACCCAGACGCTGGTTCCGCTGCCGTACGGATCTTCGATGCAAACCCAGCCGTTGAGCTTGGCCAGGTCCGAACCGTGGATGCCGCCGCAAGGCTGAAACGGAACGCCGAAGGCGGCGGCCCGCAAGCCGGCCGTGAGCGTGGCGCAGGCATGTTCTTCGAGCACGATCTGCCCGGTTTCGACCGCACGCCGGTACCACGGTGCAAGCCCGAAATTGCCTTCCATCGCGACGATACCGGCGCGTGCCTTGGCCAGCGCACCGGCACGGCACAGCAAGTCGATGTCGTAACCCGGCGACTGCTTGATGATCTCCAGGTTCTTGCGGCCCTGGCGAATCAGCTCGCGCACCAGCGCGAAGGGCCCGCGGTGCAAGAAGCTGCCGCCGAGCGCCACCGAAGTGCCGTCGGTGATGGATGCGGCCAGTGTCTGCAAGCTGACGATCTTGGAGGGGGATGCCATCGGTGTCTCCTTTCGAACGCGGCCATCGCCTACTTCGGCGTGGCCAGGTAAGCCGCAATACGGCCGTGGATGCCCGGTTGTGCGACCGATCGAACCAGCTCTGCGAGGTCGGCGTCGCGCGTATCGGCGCGCAGCGCGCGGCGCAGGCGGGCCGCGGTGTCGGCACTCAGCGCAGCGGCGTTGGCTTCGACCGCGGCGATGGCTGATGGCCATTCCGCCTGCCCCGCGACGCGGTGGATGAAGCCGATGCGCAGCGCTTCGTCGGTGCCGAAGGTTCTGGCTTCGGTCAGGATCGCGCGCGCTGTCTCGGCCCCGACCTGCGCCGCGAAGCGGCGGCTTCCCAAGACGACGCCGAAGCGCAGGCCCGGCATCCTGAAGCTGGCGTCGGCGGTTGCAATCCGCACCGAACAAGCGCCGATCAGATCGACCCCGGCGCCGAAGTTGCGGCCCTGCGCCAGCGCCACGGTTTCATACGGCGCGTGGTGCAGCACCTGCAACAGTTGTTCGATGCGGGTGAAGCGCAACAGCAGATCGGCTTCGCTCTGCGTTTGCACATCGCCGAAATCGAAGCCGGCGCTGAAGTTGCGGCCGTTGCCGCGAAGCACCAGCAGGCGCACACCCTGTGCTTCGGCCGGCTCGACCGCGGCAAGCAATGCGTCGACCAGCGTAGCCGACAACGCGTTCATCTTGTCGGGGCGGTTCAGCGTCAAGCTCAGCGTGTCGCCAACATGCTCGACCAACAGTGGACTCACCGGCTGATCCGGTGCTTCACCCCTGGCTTCATCCACAACTTCACCCATCAAGCAGCATTCGGCTTCGCCAACAGTTCGCCGAGCACTTCGTCGTTGTGCTGCCCCAGCGCTGGCGGGTCACGCTGGATCGGAAACCCCTGCCCCGAGAACCGCAGCGGTGAAGCAAAGCTGCGGGTGCGGTGGCCGGAGGGCAAGGTGATGTCTTGCACCCACTGCATGTGCTGCACTTGCTCGTCGGCCAAGGCTTGCGAGTAGCTGTTGATGGGCGCGCAAGGCACGCCGGCTTCGCGCAGGCGCGCCAGCCAATCCGCCGCAGGATGCTTGCCGAATTCGGCCTCCAGGATCGTCTTCAGCACGGTCTGGTTCGTGGTCCGCAACGGTGTCGACGCGAAGCGTGCATCGGTGGCCAGTTCGGGCAGGCCGATCACCTTGCACACCGAACGCCACAGCCCGTCGTTGCCGGCGGCCATCGCGAAGTAGTCATCGGCGGCAGTGAAGGCCTGGTACGGCGCATTACGTGGGTGGGCGCTGCCGAGCTTCTGCGGGTCGCGCCCGGTGCCGAAATATTCGCTGGTCTGCAGCGCTGCCACCGCGAGCGAGGTGCCGAGCATCGGCACGTCGATGTGTTCACCATCACCACCGCTGCGCACCCGTGCCAGCACGGCGGCGATGGCATAGGCGGCATACAAGCCGGCGCAGAAGTCCGATAGCGGCACACCGCATTTCACTGGTGCACCGCCGGCTTCACCGGTGACGCTCATGATCCCGCTCATAGCCTGCGTGGTCAGGTCGAAGCCGCCCTCACCGGCACGTGGGCCTTCCTGCCCGAAAGCCGAGATCGAGCAATAGATCAACTTCGGTTGATCGCGCCGCAACGTTACGTGGTCCAGGCCCAGGCGCTGCATCACGCCGGGTCGGTTGTTCTCGATCAGCACGTCGGCGCCGCGCACCAGTTCGACTGCCTTGGCGCGGTCTTGCGGATCTTTCAGGTCGAGCGTCACCGAGCGCTTGTTGCGGTTGACCGAAGCGAAGTTCTCGCTGTAGCCATCGGTCAACGGCGGCCAGGCGCGCATGGTGTCACCGCCTTGCGGATGCTCCACCTTGATGACGTCGGCGCCCATGTCGGCCAGCAGCATGCCGCAATACGGACCCGCGGCGACGTTGCAAAACTCGATGACGCGAACCTCGGACAACGGCAGCATGACGTGGCTTTCTGAGAACTGGACAAACCGCACGATGGACCCTGACGTTCAAAATATGGGACGTCTTCTCTTCACTATACGACATGTGCCCTGGCTGATCACATCCGCTATTGCATCTTTCGCCCGCGTCGGTATCCTGACGCGACCTCGATTCTCAAAACTATGACGACTAATCCTAATATTTAGGATTAAACTCACTGGAGCCCGACATGCCTTTTCTCGCCAGACTCGCCACCGTGCTGGTCGCTTCGACGCTGCTTGCGACAACGGTGTGGGCCGACACCTATCCGTCACGTCCGATCACGATGATCGTGCCCTACCCGCCGGGGGGCGCCACCGATGTCATCGGCCGCATCGTGGCGCAGGAACTCACCGGCCGCCTGGGTCAGCAGGTGATCGTCGACAACAAGGGTGGCGCCGGCGGCAACATCGGTGCGAAGCAGGCGGCACAAGCCAAGAACGACGGCTACACGATCCTGATGGGCGCGCTGACCGCGCATTCCATTGCGCAAACGCTCACGCCGCAAACCGCGAACTACAACCTGGAGAAGGACTTCGAGCCGATCGCACTGATCGGCAAGGTGCCGGTGTTCCTGGTCATCAGCCCGAAACTGGCGGTCAAGAACGTTCGGGAGTTCATTGCGCTGGCGAAGTCGAAGCCAGGCAAGCTGACAGTGGCATCGGCCGGCATCGGCACCACGCAGCATTTGGCGGCCGAACAGTTCATGCTCGCCACCGGAACCAAGTTGTTGCACGTGCCCTACAAAGGCTGCGGGCCGGCGATGGCCGACTTGCTCGGCGGCCAGGTCGACGCCACGTTCGAAACCGGGCCGGCCGCGATGAGCTTCATCAAGTCCGGGCAATTGCGTGCGCTGGCTTTCGCATCGAATGCCCGCACCCCGCTGCTGCCCGACCTGCCGACGATGTCCGAAGCCGGTGTCGACGGCTTCGAGGTCAGTGCCACCTATGGATTGCTGGCGCCAGCCGGCACGCCCGCCGCCATCGTCGCGCGCCTGAGCGGCGAGCTCAAGGCGATCCTGGCGGTACCCGAGGTGCAGGCCCGCCTGGCAGAGCAAGGCGTGGTGACGACTTACCTGGCGCCGGAGCAGACCGCGCTGCACATCCACAACGAGATCGCGAAGTGGGCCAAGGTCATCAAGGCGGCCGACGTGAAGCCTTTGTAAATCCGCACGTCACCGCGATTCGAAAACCCCGAACCCCGCAGGTCTGGAATGCTGCTCGCTTGACACCCCGCACTGCTCAAGCCCGCATCGACCCCTTCAGCACCCGCCGCGCCAGCGTGGCGCGGTGCACTTCCGAAGCGCCGTCGTAGATCCGGAACGGTCGCACCTCGCGCATCATCATCGACACCGGCGAGTCTTCAGACATGCCGTGCGCGCCCATGATCTGCGCCGCACGGTCGATCACACGGCCGACCGCCTCGGAAACAAACACCTTGACCATCGACGACTCGTGTTTGACGCTGTCACCGGCGTCGAGCTTGGCCGCGGCGTGCCATGTCATCAGCCGCGCGGCGTGCAGGTCGATGTGCGAATCGGCCACCATCGCTTGAACCTGCTGCAAGGCCGCCAGCGGTTCGCCGAAAGAGCTGCGTTGCAGGGCATAGCCCTGCGCCAGCGACATGGCACGAGACGCGCGGCCGATGAAGCGCATGCAATGCGACAGCCGCGCCGGCTCCAGCCGCTTCTGCGCGTAGTCGAAGCCACGGCCCGGCTCGCCCAGCACCGCGTCGTCGGGCACGAAGCAGTGTGTGATCGCGATCTCACCGTGGCCACCGATCTGCCAGCCGTCGATGCTGGCGATGTTGCGAATTACGCGCCAGCCGGGGTTGTCGGCGTCGACGATGAAGAGCGTGGCGCCGCCATCGGTCTTCGCCAAGACCAGCGCGAAATCGGCGCCCACTGCACCGCTGATGAACCACTTGCGACCGTCGATGACCCAGCCACCGGCAACCCGGCTGGCACAAGTCAGTAGCATCGCAGGGTCGGACCCGGCGCCGGGGGCAGGCTCCGTCATGGCGAAGCACGAGCGTTGCTCGCCGTCGATCAACGGCTGCAAATAGCGCCGCTGCTGCGCATCGGTGCCATCGGCCAGCAGGTTGATCATGTTGGGCTGATCGGGCGGTGCGCAATTCATGGCGAGTGGCGCCAGAAAGCTGCGCCCGGCCTCTTCCAGAATCACCGAGCGGTCACGCCATGACAGACCCAGTCCGCCCCACTGCACTGGTAGCTGCGGCGCATAGATGCCGGCAGCGCGCGCCTTGCTGCGCAAGCTGCGGGTGACGGCTTCGAGCGCTGGCAGATCGTGCGCCAGCGCAGGGTCTTCGCGCGGAATCGCTTCGGTCTCGACGAAATGCCGCACCGCGTCGCGCAAAGCCGGCAATCGATCGCTGTAGCCGAATATCGCCGCGCTCATCAGCCGCTGTAGCCGGCCGCTGCGAGTGTGCGCCGTGCAATGTTCAGTTGGTGAATCTGGCTCGTGCCTTCGTACAGCCTGAACAGCCGCACGTCACGGTAAAAGCGTTCCATCGCATGGTCGGCGATGTAGCCGTAGCCGCCCAGCATCTGCACGCTGCGGTCGGCCACCCGGCCGCACATCTCCGACGCATAGAACTTGCACATCGAAGCTTCCATCGTGACGTCGACGCCGTCGTCGCGTTGCCGCGCCGTCTGCAGCACCAGCGCGCGCGCGGCGTGGATCTCGGTTTGGCTGTCGGCGATCATCGCCTGCACCAGTTGAAAGCCCGACAACGCCTGGCCGAATTGCTGACGAGTGGCGACGAAAGCAACCGCGTCGCGCAGCATCCGGATCGCCGGCCCGATGCACAGCGCCGCGAGATGGATACGCTGCTTGTTGAGCACCTTCATCGCGGTCTTGAAGCCCTGCCCTTCACGCGCCGGCCCGCCGACGATGTTCGCGGCCGGGACACGGCAGCCCTGCAGGCGCAGCTCGGACACCGGCGAGCCGGCCTGACCCATCTTGCGATAGGCCGGCCCGGTTTCGAGCCCCGGCATGTCGCGTTCGACCAAGAACGCGGTGACGCCACGCGACGAAAGATCGGCCGGATCCGTGCGTGCCATCAGTGTGAAGAGCCCGGCAATCGGCGCGTTGGTGATGAAGCACTTGGTGCCATCGATCACGTAATCGTCGCCGTCACGCCGCGCCGTAGTGCGCAATGAAGCGGCGTCGGAACCGGCCTCGGGCTCGGTCAGTGCGAAGGCACCGGTGACCTCGCCGCGCGCCAACCGTGGCAGCCAGTGCCGCTTCTGTGCTTCGGTGCCGTCGGAAACCAGCGCTTCCGAGCCGATGCCGGTGTTGGTGCCGACGCGCGCGCGGAAAGCCACCGAACATTGCGAAAGCTCCATCGCCGCCAACACCAGTTCCTCGGTTGTCATGCCAGCGCCACCATAGGACTCCGGGATCGACCAACCGAACAGGCCGCGCGCCGCCATCTCGGCAACGAGCTCGGCCGGCACTTCGTCGGTCTCGGCCACCTGGGCTTCCTGCGGCACCAGACGCTGCTGCACGAAGCCACGCAGGTCGGTCAGAAACGAAGCGTGCGCGTCAGCGTCGCGCAGCATCAGCAGCACTCCAGCCGATCGAGCCCATTTGCGCTCATTGAATTTTGGTGCCGGTGGATTTCACTAGCGCGGACCACTTCGCGGTGTCGGCCTTGATCACGGCCGCGAACTCGGCCGGCGTGCTGCCCACCGGCTCGGCGCCCATGTCGACCAGGCGCTTCCTGAGCGCCGGATTGGCCAACGCCTTCACCACGGAAGCGTGCAGCCGTTCGACCACGGCAGCGGGCGTTCCGGCCGGCACCATCAGGCCTTTCCAGGCACCGAAGCTCATCCCCTTCACCCCCGCCTGCTCCAGCGTTGGCAGGTCCGGCGCAGCCAATGCGCGCTTCTCGGTCGTGACCGCCAGAGGACGCAACCGCCCGCTCTGCACGAAAGGCCACATCGCCGGCATGTTGTCGAACATCACCGTGATCTGGCCGGCCACCAGGTCGTTCAGCGCCGGGCCGGTGCCCTTGTACGGCACGTGAACCATCTTGGTGCCGGTGAGCTGATTGAACCATTCGCCGGCCAGGTGCGCCGGGCTTCCGTTGCCAGGCGAGCCGAAGCTGACCGAATCCGGGTGGGCCTTGGCATAGGTGATGAACTCGGCCACGGTCTTGACGGGAATCTTCGGGTTGACCGCCATCAGGTTGGCTTCCTGGATCAGCAGCGACACCGGCTGCAGGTCCTTCAGCGGGTCGAAGGACATGTTGCTGTACAGGCTCGGATTGATGACCGTCGGCCCGGCTGCGGCCATCAGCAGGGTGTAGCCATCAGGGTCGGACTTGGCGACCATGTCGCCGCCGATGTTGCCGCCCGCACCGGCCTTGTTCTCTACCACCACCGGTTGGCCCAGATCCTGGCGCATGGCGTCGGCCACCAACCGGGCCAGCACATCGGTCGAGCCGCCGGGAGCGAAGGGAACGACAAGCCTGATGGTCTTGGTAGGAAAGGCGGCCGCGGCCAGGGCCGGCCCCGACGTCAGCACGGCTGTCGCGAAAACGCCAGCCGTGGCGGCGCGGATGAAGGTCTGAAAGCGCTTGCGCATGGGGGTCTCCGGTTCTGCGAGTGGCTCAGCGCGGCTTCGGCGCCAGCCCGTTGTCAGTTCGTGCAGACTAATGACATTCGCCAGATGTGAGAATCGATGTTTTGATATCTTGAATCAATGAGCAGCAGTGCCCGCCGCCATCCCGACCCGGATTTCGCCACCACGCTGGCGCACGGGCTGCAGGTGCTGCAGTGCTTCACCGTCGGCACGCCGGCCCTCGGCAACAAGGAATTGGCCGAACGCACGGGCCTGTCCAAGGCCACCATTTCGCGGCTGACCTACACGCTGGCGCTGCGCGGACTGGTGATCTTCGACCCACAGATGCGCCGCTACCGCCTCGGCTCCACCGCGCTCACGATCGGCTATCCGTTGCTGGCCAGCCTGCGCATCCGCCAAGTGGCGCGCGCTCGCATGAAGGCCCTGGCCGAAGCCGTGGGCGGCTCGGTCTCGCTCGGCATGCGCGACCGCTTTCGAATGGTCTATGTCGAAACCAGCCGCGGCCACGACCTGAGTGCCTGGCGGCCCGACATCGGCGCCGCGGTGCCGATGCTGCCAACGGCAATGGGGCGCACCTGGCTCGCAAACGCCGACACGGTCGAACGCGGGGCCGTGCTGGCTTCGATCGAAGCCGAGACGCCCGGTCAGGTCCAGCGCTTCGGCGGCCAGCTCAAACAGGCGCAGACCGACTTGCGGCGCCGCGGCTTTTGCATATCACGCGGCGCCTGGCGGGCCGACGTGCATGCAGTAGCGGTGCCGCTCGCGCGGCCGCTGGAAGGCGAAACACTGGTCTTCAACTGCGGCGTGCTGACCGTGAGGCTGGCACCGAAGCAAATGGAATCCGAGGTCGGGCCTCGGCTGGTGGCACTCGTGCGCCAGGTCGAAGCCGAGATGGCAAACGCCGCATGAAGACCGCAGTGATCGAGCCCGATCCGGACCGCCAGTTCGCCGCCACCCTGGCGCGCGGGATCGACCTGTTGCTGTGCTTCGGCGCTCGCGTAGCCACCCTCGGCAACAAGGAACTTTCTGAACGTACCGGCCTGTCGCGACCGACGGTGGCACGGCTGACGCACACCTTGAAACTGCTGGGCTATTTGCGGCAGGACCGGGAAAGCCAACGCTGGCGGCTCGGCGCAGCGGCACTCGGCTTGGCGCACCCGCTGCTGGCCAGTATGCGGATCCGCCCGATCGCACGACCGATGATGGAGACGCTGGCGCGCGAGATCGAAGGCGCGGTCTCGCTCGGCCTGCGCCACGGCACCCACATGGTCTATGCTGAATCCGCGCGCGGCAGCGAGGACTTTGTGCAGATGCCCGACATCGGCGCGCCGATCCCGATGCTCTCGACTGCGATCGGCCATGCTTGGCTGGCGCACGCAACGCCGGCCGAGCGCCGTTCGACCCTGAACCAGCTTCGGGTGGCCGAGCCGGCCGCATTCGACCGCTACGCGACTGCAGTCGAAGCCAGCCGCAGCGAGCTGGCCCGCAACGGTTTCTGCAGCGCGCGTGCCGACTGGCAACCGCAGCGCGACGGCTTTGCGGTACCGCTGGCCGCCCCGGTCGACGGTATCGCCTTCGTGCTGAACTGCGCGGTCTCATCCCAGCGCGGCAGCTTCGCGCAATTACGGCGCGAAGTCGCGCCGAAGCTTGTGAGCCTGGCACACAGCATCGAGATGGCGCTGGGCTTGCGCTAGCGCTGAAATTCGCGGTCTTGGCACGCTGTTGGAGTGGTCGATGTCACGACTGGTGTCCACGATGGGCAGCTGCGGTGATGTGCCGCCTTCCCTCGTCCGTGCAAGCGGTCCAATCGCGCGAGCGGAACGACGTCGGCGCGTCATGACAATCCGGCGGGGCGACTGCGTTGGGTCCAGCTACTTGGCGGGGCGGCCCGCAGCAGCGCTAACCGTGGGCGACTGGGACGCTTGAACGTGAGACCTGATCGGGCGAGTCGAGTTGGTGCGGCGTTGGGGACCGTCGATCCACTGAACCTACACGCCAGTGCCGAAGCGCCGATGGCGTGCGTATTCAACCAACCTCGCATGCTTGCCAAACGCGTTTCACCGGTCACTGTCTGTGCGGTATCGCACGCAGCATTGCGCTCAGATGCGGGGTGCCCTTTGCCGTCCCATTCCCGGATCATCGTGAGAACCTTGAAATCGAGCGAGAAACACCATGAGCAGCTTCAAGGCCGTATTTAGAATTGTCGCGTTGATCGCGCTGGCCTATGGCAGTTCACTGTCCTGGGCCGCGCCTATTCTGGGGACCGCGCAAGCATTCGCGGTTTTGGGCGCATCGACGGTTACGAATACCGGACCCACCACAATTTCGGGAGATCTGGGCGTCTACCCGGGCAACTCGATCACTGGTCTGGGAAGCATCAGCTTGACGGGGTCAGTGCACCAGACGGATGCGGTCGCGCAGCAGGCGCAGATCGACGCTCTGAGCGCCTTCAACGGCCTGGCAGGTCTGTCCTACACAACAGACCTTACGGGTCAGGATCTGGGTGGTCTGACGTTGACGCCTGGCGTCTATCAGTTCAACTCGTTGGCGCAGTTGACGGGCACCCTTACGCTGGACGCTCTGAATGATCCCAACGCGTTGTTCGTGTTCCAGATTGGTACGGCGCTCACCACCGCCAGCAATTCCGTCGTCAGCGTGCTCAACGGCGGCGCTAACAACGGTATCTACTGGCAGATCGGAAGTTCGGCGACGCTCGGCACCAGCACGCTGTTCGCAGGCAACATCATTGCCGACCAGAGCATCACCCTGGACACGAACGCCAAGATTCTGTGTGGCCGAGCCATTGCGTTGAACGCCGCTGTGACGATGGACACCAATACGATTTCCAACGATTGCAACGCCTACAACGGCGGCACGTCCATCACCGACTACGGCAGCGGCGGTTTCGGTGGGGGGAGTAGCCAGCCCATCCCCGAGCCCGCATCGCTGCCCCTGGTGCTTATCGGGTTGCTGGGGGCGGCGTCGATGTCGCGGCGCCCGGCGTCTTGGGCCCGCTGAGCGTTGTGCACGGTAACTGGGACCCAAACGCAGCAATACGTTGAATAGGTGCCGGCCATCCGCAGATTGACGACGAGCGACGGAAACCCTCTGCACCTTTCGCTCAGTGTGCCGAGGCTGAACGACAGCACCTGACCGTAACGAGCAGACCGCCCGTCGGCAGCCTGCAAAATGTGGGTTATGTAAGAGGCGTTTTCCTCGTCACGGCGAGCTATGGGCAGGCATCGAACGCTGGCAGCTTGTCAAGCTTGATTTGCGTATTCAGCGCAACGCGGGCACAACAGGCGAGGTCCGTCACCCTTGCGGAGCTGACCCACCCAACGCCGCGAACGCGTCCGGCTGCATTCAAGATACTGAAACAGCCGTAGCATTTCTCGCCGGTGACCCCGACACTGCCGGCTATGCACCACACCACTCACCCTACCCACAACGACGAAGCGCCTGCAGCCCAGGGCCCGCTGGCCGGCATTCGCATCCTCGACATGGCGACCGTGATCGCGGCGCCGTTTTCTGCGTCGCTCTGTGCCGACATGGGTGCAGAAGTCGTCAAGCTCGAACTGCCCGAAGGCAATGACCCGCTTCGCACGTTGGCGCCGACCACCGCCGACCATGCGCTGTTCTGGAAGGTGTCGAACCGCGGCAAGAAAGGCGTCTCGCTGGACGTGCGCAAGCCCGAAGGGCGCGAGCTGTTCCTGAAGCTCATCGTCGGCTTCGATGTGCTGGTAGAGAACTTTCGCACCGGCACGCTCGACCGCTGGGGGCTCAGCGCGGTGACGCTGTGGTCGATCAACCCGAAGCTGATCATCTTGCGGCTGACCGGCTTCGGCCAGACCGGGCCCTATGCGCAGCGGCCCGGTTTCGCGCGCATCTTCGAAGCCATGAGCGGCTTTGCGCACCTGACCGGTGAGAGCGGTCGCAGCCCGCAGCACATGAACTACCCGCTGGGCGATGTGATCTCGGGCCTGTTCGGCGCCTTCGCAATCTCGACCGCAATCGCCGAACGTTACCGCCACCCCGACGCACCGGGCCGCGAAATCGACCTCTCGGCCACCGAAGCGCTGTTCAGGCTGCTGGAGGCGCTGCCTGTTGAACACGAATTCCTCGGCCAATCGCGCAGCCGTTCCGGCAGCCGCGCCACCTACACCGCGCCTTCGAACATGTACCGCACCAGCGACGACCACTGGGTCACGCTGGTTGGATCGTCGGAACCCATTTTCAAGCGTATCTGCCAAGCGATGGGCCGCCCCGAATTGCCGGCCGACCCGAAGTTCGCCACCACGCCCGACCGGGTGCGCAACATCGACGAGATCGACGGCATCGTCGCCGACTGGTGCGCGACCCAGACACTGGCGCAGCTCTCGACGGCGCTTGACGCCGGGAGCGTGCCCTACAGCAAGGTCTATGCGGTCGAGGACGTGATGGCCGACCCGCACTTCCAGGCACGCAAGGCCGTGATCCGCCTGCCCGACCCAGACCTGGGATCGCTGCCGGCGCCGGCGATCGTGCCGCGCTTCTCGGGCTTCGACCCCGCGCCTCCGCGCACCGGCCCGGCTGCAGGCGAGCACAACGCCGAGGTCTACGGCTGCATCGGGCTGGATGGCGAGGCGCTCGATCGGCTCAGGCAATCCGGGGTGATCTGAGCGGCCTGCTTCGAGCAGCGCTAAGTGAACGCCCGCTGCCCGACAATCGACGCCCTCGAAGACAACAACGGAACGCGCGATGACAGCTCCCACAGCAACCGACCCGGTCGCGGTCGTCACCGGTGGCGCCCGTGGCATCGGCCTGGCTTGCGCCCGCTGGTTCCTGGCGCGCAACCACCGCGTGGTGCTGCTCGACATCGACGCCGACACGCTCCGCGGTACCGAATCCGAATTGTCCGACCCCGGCCGCGTGCTGGCGCTGCATTGCGATGTCTCGAAGCCGGATGAGGTTGCCGCTGCTACCGAGCGCATCGTGGCCGCTTTCGGCCGTATCGACGCGCTCGTCAACAACGCTGGTGTGGCAGTCTTCAAGCGCATCCTCGACACCACGTTCGAGGAATGGCGCCACGTGCTGGGCACCAACCTCGACGGCGCGTTCCTGTGCAGCCATGCGATGGCGCCGGTGATGCTGAAGAACGGCGGCGGCGCCATCGTCAACATCGCCTCGATCTCGGGCCTGCGCGCCAGCACCATGCGCGTGGCTTACGGCACCAGCAAGGCCGCCATCATCCACTTGACGAAGCAACTGGCCGTAGAGTTGGGCGACGTCGGTATTCGCGTCAACTGCATCGCACCGGGCCCGGTCGACACCGAAATGTCGAAGCTCGTGCACAGCGTGGCGATTCGCAGCGACTACTACGACGCGATCCCGTTGAACCGCTACGGCACCGTCGACGAGATCGCCGAAGGCGTCGGGTTTCTGTGCAGCGCCGCGGCCAGTTACGTCAACGGCCAGGTGCTGGCGGTAGACGGCGGCTTCGATGCGTCGGGCGTCGGGCTGCCAACGTTGCGGCGCAAGGGCTGACAGCACCGTTTCACACCCTCCGGTCTTGCTGATGCCTGCACGGGCCTCGACCCCCTAACTCCACACATCCACGGCAGACAAAAACCGTGTGGCGGCTGGCATGATGTTGGCGTTAACGACGTCTCGCTGCGCAGGACATGAGCCCACGGCGCACCGAGGCGACCCG
>JALYUN010000200.1 GCA_030853725.1 Pseudomonadota bacterium
ACGACAGCCTCCTCACGCAGCAACAAGCGTACGGCAGCGCCTTGCACCGAACCGTCGACGACGGTGTCGAGCGTCATCGCGCGGGCTAGAACGCGGCGCCGCTCGGCAGGCGGCACCGCCACGCGGACCACGCGATGCTTCACTTTGCCCAGCGCATCACGCGGCGGGCCGCTGAACAGCACCTTGCCTTCGTTGAGCAAAAACACCGTGTCGCACAGATCCGCCTCGTCGAGGTAGGCGGTCGACCACAGCACGCCGACGCCATCACCGGACAGCTTCTTGACCATGTTCCACAGGTCCCGGCGTGACACCGGATCAACGCCGACGGCCGGCTCGTCCAGCAGCAGCAACTTGGGCTTGCGTACCAGCGCGCAGGCCAGACCGAGCTTTTGCTTCATGCCGCCCGACAGCTTGCCGGCCAGACGCGCTTCGAACCGAGCCAGATCGGTGAAATCGAGCAACTGCTTGAAGCTGGCGTCGTGTTCGCTTTGTGGCAGCCCGCGAAGGCCGGCGTAAAGGTTCAGGTTCTCGAGGACCGTCAGGTCTTCGTACAAACCGAAGCGCTGTGGCATGTAGCCGATGCGACTGCGGTCGGCTTCGAGCGCCGGACCACCGAACACCGTCGTCGTGCCCGCATCGGGTTCGATCAGTCCGGCCAGCACACGGATCAAGGTCGACTTGCCGGCACCGTCCGGGCCTACCAGGCCGGTCATTTCCCCAGGCGAGATCGCAATGCTCACGCCGTCGAGTGCGGCTGTTGCGGTTTTGCCGAAGCGCTTGGTGATGCCGACAGCGCGCGCTACGCTGCCGGCGGTCATCGCTCGGCCGCCAGTCGTGCGCCAGGCACGACCACACTCACCGGTGCACCTTGGTGCAACGCTTCATCGGGATCGCTGACAAGCAGGTGCAGCCGATAGACCAGGTCGGCACGCAGGCTCTCGGTCTGCACCGACTTCGGCGTGAACTCGGCCGTCGGCGAGATGGCGCCGATGGTTCCGTTGTAGACGCGCGGGTTCCCGTCGGCCGACACCTCCACAGCCATCCCGGGCGAGATGCGGGCGAGGTCGGGTTCGGCGATGTAGGCGCGGATCCGTAGCGGATGCTCGAGGGTCAACGTGAACACCGTCTCGCCGCCTTGCACGATGGCGCCGGGTTCGCGGGCGCGCGTCAGTACCGTGCCGCTCTCGGGTGCGACGATCGCGGCGTCGTCGAGGTCGGTTCGCGCGCGCTGCCGGCTGGCCAGCGCCGAAGCGCGTTGAGCTACGGCTGCGCTGATGTCTTCAGGCCGCGCGCCGGCTTGTTGAAGCGACAGCGCTTCCCGCGCCGCTTGTGTGCGCGCCTCGGCAACGCCCAGGTCTGCCCGGGTCGCATCGACCACGGCCTGGCTGATGGCGCCGCTGGGCAGCAGCGACTCCCGACGTGCCAGGTCCGCTCGCGCCTTCGTCAAGCTCACCAGGTGCTCGGTCAGTTGCGACTTTGCCTGTGCGATGTCCTGCCCTCGATTGCCATGGCGGCGTTTGGCAAGTTCGGCATCGGCCAACGCGATCTGCGCGTCGGCAACGCGGACGGCGTCCCGCAGCGGTCGGTCGTCGAGCCGTGCCAGTACGGCGCCGGCCGGCACCTTGGCACCTTCGTCGAAAGCCATGGACGCGATGCGACCGGGCACGCGAAAGGCCAGGTCGACCTGGCGGATGTCGACGTTGCCGTAGAGCTTCAGCGGCCCAGCCGGCCTGGCCATCAAACCGAAACCCCGCGTCGCGAATGCCGCGACGACCAGGGTAACCAGCAGCGCCAGTGCCACGAGTAAACCTACGCGGCGCTTGCTCATCTGGGCGCTGCGATGGCGAGCTGATCGGGGATCGCAGCCAGATGGGGGTGGCCGTTACCCGATGTCGGAACGTGCGGCGCGACCCCATTGCACCGTGCCGCCCACGGAACGATCTGCGCCATCGCCTTCGCCCTAGACCTTCAGCGCCGGCAGCATCCGGCGCAGCACACCGTCATGGCGCACGAAGTGGTGGTACAGCGCCGCGCCCGCATGCACGCCGATCAAGGCCAGCAGTGTCCACATGGTCCAGCCGTGAATGTCACCTGCCAAAAGGGCCCATGGCGCCTTGCGCGCAGCCAGCGCCGGCAATGAGATCAGGCCCAGCAGCCTGACCGGCACGCTGTGCGCAGAAGCCGCGGCCCAGCCCAGGAAGGGGCCGATGATCAGGATCGCATAGAACAGCCAGTGGGTGGCCAGCGCCAGACCGCGCCTCAACGCCGAAGGATCGTCTGGCGAACTGCGCACCGGGTGGCGCCAGCGGTACACCAGCCGCGCCGCCATCACCACCATGATCGTCAGGCCGAAGTTGAAGTGCAGGTTGATCGTCGTGCTGAGCGGCGTGTCCATGTGGATGTCCGGCAGCAACCAGGCGGTCGTGAACTGGCATGCCAGCAACCCGACGACGATCCAGTGAAAGGCGCGGCCGGCGCTGTCGTAGGTGTTGAATTCGGGCGAAGTGGTGGTCATCGATTTCCTTGTCAGGGGTCTTGAGTGCCGAGTCTGCTCCAGCCCTGATGCTTTTTGGTCACCAAGATCTCGTAGCGACAGCAGGACCTTCCCTGGCACGTTCTGGCCGCATTCGTCGGCCAGGGGTTGCGACAAAGCGCAGCGTCTAGAAACTGTAGCGCGCCATCAGGTCGATGCGCGACAACCCGCCGGCCTGGTCGGCGAAGGTCTTGCGCTCACCCCAGATCCATTCAGCGCCGAGATCGACGTTCTGGATCGGGGTATAGATCAGGTTGGCAAAGAGCTGCCTGAGTGTCCGATTGCCGTTACCCAGGTCCGTCTTCCCCCGGTTGAAGCCAAGCGCCACGTTGGAGCGAAGCCGGTCACTGAAGACGTGGGCGTGCCCCAGGACCAGGCCCTGGTTGCGGTCGAAGGTGATGTCGCCGCTGTTGTCGGAGTGGGTGTCGGCGATCGCATAGCCGTTGGAGCCGTAGAGCGCGTCCACATCGCCGTTGACCTGGGCGTACTGGGCCATCAGCGTGTCCTTGCTGCCCAGCTTGAGGCTGCCGCCGACACCGAAGCCGTAGCCCCGGCGCGTCTCGGTCGGCGAGCGTTTGGTGTGCGTCATGGTGCGCAGGTTGAACGCGCCGTACTCGAACGTCTTGTCGAGACGCGCAACCAGTTGCGGAACTTTCTCGCCGCTGCTCGGACCACCGGCCAGATCGGCAGGGTCCTCTGCGGCCAGCGTGACGCGCACACCCGCCTTGGCGTCGCCGAAGGCATAGCGCACCTGCGCCCTTCGCGAGAACGGCGCGCCGATCGGGCCGTTGAAGTCGACTGTCTCGGGCAGGTCGTCGACATCCATGAAGGTCGACCAGGTCTGGCCGATCAGCCAGCCGTCGTATTCGCCGTAAGCATGGCGCAAGCGCAGCAGGTTGCGGTTGTCGGCACCATAGGCATAGAAGTCGATCTCGATCTTCGTTGTCAGCGGCCCTTTGGGCCCGGGGGTCGAGCTTCTGAAGCCCAGCCGCGAAGTCTCGGCCGTGAACTGTGTCTTGCCGGTCTGGCCACCGGCGCTGTTCAGCGGCTGGTTGGCCAGGTCGGTGAACACGTCGGGCGTGTTGGACTGCTTGAAGTCGTGGATGGCGTGGGTTTCGCCATAGCCGTATAGCAACAACGACGTGCTCGTGCCGGGAACGAGCATGCCGCCGGCAATGGCGCTTTCCGGTGCAGAAGCAGCAGCTTCGATCCTCGGTGCCACGCGCGGATCGGGCACCCCGGCCGCCGCAGGTGGCGTGACTTCCACCGCCTTGCGGCCCTTCAAGAGGTCGATCTCTGCGCGCAGCTGCTTCAGCTCCACGCGCATCTCGTCGATCGTCTGGGCCTGCGCGGGGACGGCGGCGAAGCCGAGCAGGATCGAGAGTGCGAGAACGGTCGGGCAAGATGTCATCGGCTGGGCCTTCAGAGGGGTGTCAGAGAAGTCGGCACGCCTGGGCCTCACGGTGTGTAGACCTGGGTCAGGTGGCCACTGAAGAGCATCCAGATGGCGAGTACACCGAGCACCACGAGCGTCGCGCCCACGGCCATCTCCAGCTTGGTGAAGATCGGCTCGTCGGGGGCGTGTTCCCGGCGCGCCCAGATGAACACCAGGTTGCCGAGCGCGAAGAAGACCGCGCCCGCCAGCATGTATTCCAGCCCAGCGGCGTAGACCAGCCACAGGCCATACACGGTTCCCAACACGCTGCTGACCAGCGCCGTCTTCTTGCCGATCTTGGCGGTGGCCGGGTATTCGCCCTTGGCCATCAACTTCCAGAGGAATCCCGTGGCGCCGATATAAGCCGGCAGGATCATCACGCCGGTGATCGACAGCATCACGTTCCAGGCGTTGTTCGAGAAGAACACCAAAATCATCATGGCCTGCATCACGGCGGTGGAGACCCACAGCGAAACCGAGGCCGAGCCGTTAGCGTTGGTTTTGGCAAACACCTTCGGGTACGTGCCGTCCTTGGCACCGGCCCAGGGAAGCTCGGCGACCAGCATGGTCCAAACCAGCCAGCAGGCCAGCACCGAGATCAGCACGCCGCCGTTGATGAAGTACTCACCCCACTTGCCGACGATCGAGCCGAGGATCGGCGCCATCGACGGCGGGGCGATGGCCGAGAGCTGCGCCTGACTCATCACGCCGAACGGCAGCACCGAGATCAGCACGTACAGCAGCACGGTCACGAAAAAGCCCAGCAAGGTGGCGCGGCTGACGGTCTGGGCGTCCGACCGGTCGGACATCACCACCGCGCCTTCGATGCCGATGAAGACCCACAGCGTCACCAGCATCGTGCTCTTGACTTGCGCCAGCAGGCTGCCCAGCGGCTTGGCGCTACCGCCCGAGACGTTCTCGCTCACGTGGCCCCAGAAATCGGTGGTGAAGAGACCCACTTTCAGCGACACCGCGACCACACCGATGAACAAGACGATCGGAACGAACTTGGCGATGGTGCCGATGACGTTCAGCGTCGACGCGCTCTTGACACCGCGCAGCACCAGCCAGTTCATGGCCCAGAACACCATCGAGCCGATCAGGATCGCAAGCCAGGTGTTGCCGCCCTTGAAGTACGGCGGAAAGAAGTAGTTCAGCGTGTCCATCAGCAGTACGGCGAAGCCGACATTGCCGAAGGCCGACGACAGCCAGTAACCCCACGCGATCTGGAAGCCGGCGTATTTGCCGAAGCCCTGTCGCGAGTACATGTAGATGCCGGCGGTGAGTTCCGGCTTGACATCGGCCAGCACCTGGAAGGTTCGCGCCAGAAAGAAAATGCCGAGGCCGGAGACCACCCAAGCGATCAGCACCGCCCCCAGACCGGCATGCTGGGCCATGTTCTGCGGCAAGTTGAAGGCACCGCCACCGACCATGGCGCCGATGACGAGCAAAGTCATCGCAACGATGCCGAGCTTCTTGCTGTCTTTTGCGCTGCCTGAAGCGGTGGTCGCGCCTGGTTTGGGAGCAGCGCCGGCGGGTGCGGTGACGGTGGTCATGAATTCACTCCTGGGCGATCGGTGATGGGTGATGCAGTGACGGGTGATGCAGTGACGGGTGATGCAGTGACGCCGGACGCGGTGATGCAAAGAATCCGGTAGCGGCCGTCGATGATCTCGACGCCGTGCGTGTCGTGGGCGAAGCCCGGCATCTCGGCGTCGAAGGCTTCGAGCGCTTTCAGGTAGCCGAGCAGCGGCCCGCTGGCCTCGCCAGCGTTCTCACCCGGCATCAGCAACGGAATCCCTGGCGGATACGGCACCACGCCGGTGGCGACGGTGCGTCCCACCATCTGATCGAGCGGCAGCGATTCGACGCGGCCATTGACCAACTGTTCGTAGGC
>JALYUN010000235.1 GCA_030853725.1 Pseudomonadota bacterium
GGCCAGTGCCAGCACCGCTTCTGCACCGATCCCCAGAGCAACGCTGCGCGGAAACGGAAGGCCCAACACCGCATTGCGAATCGCCGGCCCGCACCACAGCGCTGCGGCGCTGAGGCTGCAGGCCAGAGCCAGCACCAGCAGCAACCTTTCGGTGATCGCATCAGCGCCAAGCGTATGGCGGCGCGCCTGCTGCGACTGAATGGCCGCGCCACCGGCAGTACCGAGCAGGTAGACCGCAAGCAGGACGGCGAAGGTGTAGACCGTGTTCTCGGCCAGTTGACTGATGACGCGCACCACCAGAACTTCGTATCCGATGCCGAGCAGGCCGGTGGCCGACAGCAACCACAAGCTGCGCCGTGACGTGGGTGGCCCGAACGCCGGCACTGCCGCGACAAGCCCGGTGTCGAGCTGCCGTGTCCACGGCAACGCCCCGGCGGCACAACCGATGTTGAGCGCTGCACACAGGCTTGCCGTGGCCGCTAGGCCGATGGCCGGCACCAGCCAGAAGGCCGTCGCCAACACGCCGACCACGGCGCCGAAGGTGTTGGCGGCGTAGAGCGCGCCGATCGGGCTGCAGTGGCGCGCGGCCTGATCGAGCGCCTGATCCCACAAGCGCGCCATCGCCGGCAGGGTCGCACCCATCGCGGCGGTGGCGGGCAACAACAACAGGAAGCTGCCGCCGAAAGCGATGGCTCCCTGCCGCCACGCGGCCGGCTCAGGCCCGGCCAGCGTGGCGAGCGCAAAGCCGGCCGGCGCCATCGCGTAGGCCAGCACCAAGCTCCAGGCGGCGATCACGAGTTCGCAGCCCGCATACCAACGCGCCGGGTGGCGGCTGCGCTCGATGCGCCCACCCAGCAGCAGGGCGCCCAGCGCGAGTCCACCGAAGAAAGCCGTTATCACCGCCAGCACGGCTGCGGCTTCGTGGCCGAGCCAGAGTGCGCTTTGCTGGGTCCAGACGATCTGGTAGCCGAGGCCCGCAAAGCCCGACGCCAGCAACACGCCGAAGGCAGCCAGCCGCTGGTTCATGTCCGGGCTACCCCGCAAAGGCGATCGTGTAGCCCCACGAATCGAGCCGCGTCGGAATCGCGTTGAAAGCCAGGCTGATGCGCCGCCCGGCCGGGTTCGGCGGCACCGCATGCATCAGGTAGCTCGGGAACAGCAGCAGGTCGCCAGGCTCGGGCGCCGGGCTGATCCATTGGTCGGCGCTGTAGGGTCCGCGCTCGGTTTTCGCATGGTCGTTGCGAAACGCGAAATCGGTGCCGCCCGGCGACTTCATGAACACCGTTTGCGCGTCGGCATGGGTCGACGTCAGATAGACGATGCCGGAAGCGAAGCTGTTGGCATGGTTGTGCATCGCCTGGCGCCCGCCGGCGTCCAGGAAATTGACCCACATCTCCTTGATCGACCAGCCCATGCGTTCGCCGAACAACAGCGCACCGAAGTCGACCAGCTTCGGCGTGATCAGCGTGGCCGCTTCGACGAACAGGGCCGAGTCCTGCGGTCGCAGCATCTGGGTGTGGGAAAGGCTTTGCGAGGCGTTGTTCTCATGCACACCGTGCTCGCTGAAGTGCGCCACCAACGCCTGCACCAGCGCTGGCGGCAACGCGCCGCGCGCGCGCAGCAGCGGCGTCGGAAACAGGCCGATGACCTCGTCGGCCCCGGCCGTCTCAGGGGTCATCGGTTGTGACGGCGACGCTTGAGCGCGCCCACGGCCAGCAGGCCGGCCGCGAACAACGCGTAGGTCGCGGGTTCCGGCACCGCGGTGATGCTGAGGTTGTCGTACAACACGCTGCCGGCGTTGCCACCGAAGCTGACCGACTTGGCGGTGCCGGCGAACATCACGCTCGTCAGGTCGAAGCGGCAGTAGGTCGGGCCGCTGCAACCGAGGCCGGCGTTGCCGAACAGGCTGGCGCTGGCCAGCAGCGTGCCGGTGGCGTCGAGACCCGACCAGATGGTGACGGCGTCGAGCGTGCTGGCGTCGGATGCGTAATAGAAGCTCAGGCGGTCGACAAAGCCGGCAGCCACATTCATCACCGCACTGCTGTCTGAAGCCACCAGCACGGTAGCGGCCGACGGTGCGCCGGCGTAGTACGGGCCCAGTTGGTCGTTCGACAGGCCGGCTGCGGCGCTGCTGAACGAAACCCCGTAGTTGACGCCGCTGCGGCCCAGACTGTCGGTGCCGCCGTTGTAGAAGTCGGCGATGGCGTGAAAGTAGCCGGGCGTGTTCTCGAAGTCGATGGTGATCGCCGACTGGGCGAAGGCCGGGGCTGCGACGGTCATGGCTGCGACGCCGACCGCTGCCAAGAAACTGGAGCGGTAGACGGAGCAATAAGGGGAGCAATTGAGGGAGCTCTTGAGCTTCATTGAGGTTCCTGGTGGCTGCGAAGGATGCGAAGCAGTCTAGGCAGCGCATCAAGACAGGCGCGTGACAGTGCCGGCCTGTGCAACACCGCATCCCCGCATCTGCGGGGTGGCCCTTTCTCCGGCCCCGGCTGTCGTCAATCTGACATCTGCGGCCTCTAGCGTTGACAGCATCGAGCCCCGCCTTCAGACCCCCAACGGTGCGCCTGAAATGCCCGCCACACATCCACCCCGAGGAGCCTTCCGATGATCAATTGCCGCTTCAACCTGTCACC
>JALYUN010000267.1 GCA_030853725.1 Pseudomonadota bacterium
CCGACAATTTGTGTGCTGTGAATGTCTATTCTCTTATTGCGCCTGTCAAGCATGTTTGTTCTAATGGCGTTGCATGACACCTGCCGCTGCCTACCAACATTTCGCCGATGCGCTGACTGCTGCGTACCCGCGCCTGTCGCCGCAGCAGCGCGTCATTGCCGAGTACCTGGTGGTGCACCCGGACGACTTCGCTCTGGGCACTGCCGCCACGGTGGCCGAGGCGGCCGGCGTGCAGCCCTCCGCGCTGGTGCGCTTCGCCAACGTCATGAACTTCTCTGGCTTCTCTGAACTGCAATTGCTCTTCCGCAGCCATCTGCGCGAACGCGCGGGAACTTACCGCGAGCGCATCAGCGCGATGAAGCCCGCAGCGGCCGGCGCCAGGAGCCAGCCGTCCACGCTGCAGTCACTCATCGAACTCGGCGTCTCCGATCTGCGACGGCTGGAGCAGCCAGCCTGCCAGGCGCAGTTGCAGCAAGCGGCGCAGCTCGTCAGCCGGGCCGCACGCGTGCACGTCCTGGCGCAACGGCGCGCCTTCCCGGTGGCGGCGTATCTGGCCTACGCGCTGGGCCAGCTCGAACTGCGTGTGCAGTTGCACGATGGTGTCGGCGGCATGCTCGATGCGTCGCTGCGCCAGATCGTGCGCGACGAGGTGCTGATCGTCACCAGCTTCAAGGACTATTCCCCCGAGGTCGTGGAAGCCGCGAAGACGACCAAGGCGCTGGGCGGGCAGGTCGTCGCGATCACCGACCATGCCTTGTCGCCGCTGAAGCCGTCGGCCACCGTTTGCCTGGAAATCGGCAGCGGCGAACCAGCGCCGGTGCGCTCCCTGGTGGCGCCGATGTGCCTGGCGCAGGCGCTGGTGGTCAGCACCGGGCAGTACCTTGTCGAACCCCGCAGAACCAGCCGCAGGAAGGAGCGTTGATGTCCTGCCCCGACGTACGCGACAACAATCTCGACACACTCGACGTCGTCTGTATCGGCCGCTCGGGCGTCGACCTCTACGGCGAGCAGATCGGCGGTCGGCTGGAGGACATGCGCAGCTTCGCCAAGTACGTCGGCGGCTCACCGACGAACACCGCGATCGGCGCCTCGCGATTGGGGTTGCGCGCCGGCCTGATCAGCCGCGTGGGCGATGAACACAACGGCCGCTTCGTGCGCGAAACGCTGCAGGCCGAGCATGTCGACGTCAGCTGCCTGCGCACCGACCCGACGCGGCTGACCGCGCTGGTCTTCCTGGGCGTTCGCAACCCCGAGACTTTTCCGCTGGTGTTCTACCGCGACCGTTGCGCCGACATGGCGCTGAACGTCGACGACATCGACGCCGCCTATCTGTCCAGGGCACGGACCGTGCTGATCAGCGGCACGCATTTGTCGCACCCTGACACGCGTGCGGCCTGCGTCAAGGCCATCGCGCTGGCGCGCGGCCTGGGCCGGCGCGTGGTGCTGGACATCGACTACCGCCCCGTGCTGTGGGGTCTGACCTCGCCCGGGCTGGGCGAGCAGCGCTTCGTGCCGGCGGCCGCGGTCACCGAACAGTTGCAGGCCGTGCTGCCGGATTGCGACCTCATCGTCGGCACCGAGGAAGAGATCCACATCGCCGGCGGCAGCACCGACTCGCACACCGCGCTTGAGACCATCCGCGCGCTGAGCCGCGGCCTGATTGTCATGAAGCGCGGGCCGATGGGCTGCGTCGCCTTTGACGGCGCAATTCCGTCCGACCTGGCGCATGGCATCCAGGGTGCGGGCTTCCCGGTCGAAGTCTTCAACGTGCTGGGCGCCGGTGACGCTTTCATGGCCGGGCTGCTGCGCGGCTGGGTGCGCGACGAGCCGCTGCCGCAGGCCCTGCGCTATGCCAACGCCTGTGGCGCCATCGTCGTGTCGCGTCACGGCTGCGCGCCGGCCATGCCGACCTGGACCGAACTGACGCTGTTCCTGCAACGCAAGCAGGTGCTGACGCGGCTGCGCGACGACGAGGAACTGGAGCACGTGCACCGCGCCACCACGCGGCGCCCGACACCCGCCGCGCTGGCCATCCTGGCCTTCGACCACCGCAGCCAGCTGGAGGACATCGCCGCGCGCGTCGGCGCAGACACCCAACGCATCGCGCACTTCAAGCAGCTGGTCGCACAGGCCGCCGAACTAGGCTATGCGGCCGAGCGGGCACTGCAAGGCGGCACGCATGCGCCGTTCCCGATGCCGGGCGTGATTGTCGACGCGCGCTACGGTGCCCAGGTGCTGCATCACGTCACTGGCAACGGCATATGGATCGCCAGGCCAGTGGAGGCACCGGGCTCGCGACCGCTGGCGTTCGAAGACGGCGCGAATGTCGGGCAGGCCTTGACTGAATGGCCCAGCGAACACGTCATCAAGTGCCTGGTCTCCCACCATCCCGACGACGAACCGGCGTTGGCACAACGCCAGCTGGAGACGGTGCGAAATCTCTACCTCGCCTCACGGCGTTCCGGCCATGAACTGCTGCTCGAAGTGATTCCGCCGCGCACGCCATCAAATGACGACACCACCGTGGTCGACGCCGTTGCGCAGTTCTACGCCGCCGGTGTGCGGCCCGAGTGGTGGAAGCTGCCGCCGCCCAGCCCGGCGGCCTGGCGCGCACTGGACGCCTGCATCACGCGCGCAGACCCGTGGTGCCGTGGCGTGCTGCTGCTGGGCCTGGAAGCGCGCGAGGAAGAGCTGTGGGACGCCTTCTGCGTGGCAGCACAGCAGCCGCTGTGCAAGGGCTTCGCCGTCGGCCGCACGCTGTTTGCCGCTGCGGCGCAGGCATGGTTCCAGGGTGCGCTGGACGATGCCGGCGTCATCGCCGATGTCGCCATGCGCTACCAGCGCCTCATCCGCATGTGGCAGGAGGCACGCCTGCGACCGGCGCTCGCCAACACCGTGCCGTCCTCTTCTCTCAACTCCACCGAACGACTGTCATGACCACATCCACCATCGGAATCATCGGCCTCGGAATGATGGGGCACGGCATGGCGCGCAACCTGCTGCGCCGCGGCTACGGCCTGCGCTTCAACGTGCACCGCAACCGCGCCAACCTGCAGGACCTGCTGGATGCCGGCGCGACCGAGGTGCCTTCGCGCACAGAACTCGTCGCCGGTGCCGAGGCCGTGATTCTTTGCGTGACCGGCACGCCGCAGATCGAGAGCATCGTGTTCGGCCCAGGGGGTCTGCTCGAGGCGGCAGCGCCGGGGCTCTTGGTCATCGACACGTCCACCGCAGAGCCGGGGTCGTCGGCACGCATCCGCGAGGCCTTCGCAGCCCGCGGCTGCAGCTACATCGATGCGCCGCTGGCGCGCACGCCGAAAGAAGCCGAAGAAGGCCGGCTGAACACGATGGTAGGCGCCAGTGACGCCGACTTCGAACGTGCCAAACCCATCTTGTCGGCCTTTTGCGAAAACGTGATCCATGTCGGTCCGCCGGGGCACGGGCACGTGCTCAAGCTGATCAACAACATGCTGGCCATGACAACTGCCGCTGCCATCGCCGAAGCCGTGGCCGCAGCCGCCAAGTCCGGGCTGTCGCTGCACAAGTTGTACGAGGTGATCTCTGCCGGCGGCGTCAGCTCCGGCATCTTCAAGATGATCGTGGGACCGATGCTCGAAGGCGACCTGACCGGGCTGAAGTTCGCCATCGTCAACGGCCAGAAGGACCTGCGCTACTTCACGCACATGACCGAGTCGTTGCCGACAACCTCGTACATCGCCGAAGCCGCGCACCAGAGCTTCATCCAGGCCTCCAACCTGGGCCTGGGCGACAAGTTCATCGCGTCGCTGCTGGAAGCCCAGGAAACGCTCAACGCCGTGCGCATCCTTGCTCGATGAAAGACGTTCAGACCAAAGCGGCCCGAGCCGCTCAACCCACCGGAGACAAGCCCATGAAAGCCGAACCCGTCACATCCACCGGCGCGCAGCCGCAGCGTCGTCGTTTCGTCAGCGCAATGGCCGCGGCCCTGGCGGGTGGCGGCAGCTTCTTCGGGCCCTGGGCCACCAACCGCGTCTGGGCGCAGAGCGCCGGCGCCAAGCCGCTGGTGATCGGCCTGACCATGGACACCAGCGGCCAGTACGGCGCCAGCGGCGGCATGGAGCGCCTGGGCGCGATGATGGCCATCAAGGAATTCAACGACCGCGGCGGCGTGCTGGGCCGGCCGGTCGAGGCGATCCACATGGACACCGAGACCACGCCGGCCACCGGCTCGCGGGTGGCCGAACGCATGATAAACCGCAACGACGCGGCCTTTCTGGTGGGTGCCGTGCATTCGGGTGTGGCCAATGCGATCTCGCAGGTGGCCCAGAAGTACGGTTGCGTCTTCCTCAACACGAACTCGAGTTCGCCCACCGAGATCGGCGTGAACTGCCACCGCACGAAGTTCGTCTGGGACGGCAACGGCACCAACTTCGCGCTGGCCGCCGTGCGCAACGCGATCAAGACGGCGGGCCGCGACTGGGTGCTGTTGACCAACGACTACGTCTGGGGCCACAGCACATCGAAGGCGACCCGGGAGATCCTTGAAGCCAACGGCGGGCGCGTGATCGAAGAGCTGATGGTGCCGCAGAACACGCGCGACTTCTCGGCCTACCTGCTCAAGCTGCAGCAGCTCAAGCCGCAGGCCGTGGCCACCGCGATCGGCGGCGACGACATCAAGGCTCTGCGCCAGCAGGTCGTGCAGCTGGGCCTGCAAAAGAAGGCGGCGTGGATCAACAACCAGCAGGACTGGCCCGATGTCTACGGCCTGGGGCCGGAGCAGATCTTCGGCGTCTTCGGCACCACCTGGTACTACCGCCTCGACCTGCCGGGTGTGAAGGAGTTCGTCGCTGCCTACCAGAAGCAGTTCCCCGGCATGGCGATCAGCGTGCCCGGCAACGTCTTCCACAACGGCTACATGGCCACGCGCGAACTGTTGCGTTGCGTGCAGGAAGCCGGCACGACGAACAACCTCGCAGTCATCAAGAAACTCGAGGGGCGCAAGATGACTGCACGCGACCGTCTGCAGCACTACGACGCCTATATCGACCCGGCGACCCATCACTGTGAGCAGACCATCTACATGGCGGCCTACAACGATGCGCCCGCGGAGAAGAACGACATCTACAAGATCCTGACGCAGAGCGAACCGAAGGACGTGCTGGACCCGGGTGCGGCGAAGACCTGCAAGCTCGAGACGTACGAGGCAACGCCGAGCTACGAGCGTTGAGTTGCATCCGGCGGTCGCTTCGTGAGCCTGATTCCCCATCTGTTCAACGGGCTCACGCTCGGGCTGCTCATCGCGCTGGTGGCGCTGGGCTTCATGCTGATCGTCGGCGTGATGGAAACCATCAACCTGGCGCACGGCTCGCTCTTTGCGCTGGGCATGTACGCGGCGCTGGCGGTGATCAGCCCGCGCCTGGGCTGGTTCCCGGAGCTGAGCGCGGCCTACCTGAGCCTGCCGCTGGGCACGCGCTATGCACTGGCGTTGCTGTTGGCGCCGGTGCTGGTGGGTCTGTTCGGCCTGCTGCTGGAGTTGTGCGTTCGTCGCACCTACGGTCGCGACCCGTTGTACGGGCTGCTGCTGACGTTCGGTGCGGCCCTGGTCATCGAAGAAGGCATTCGACTCGTCTGGGGTTCGAACGAGCAGCAGATGCTCTTGCCCGAAGCCTTGTCGGGCGCGCTGCTGGTCGGTGACCTGATCTATTCCCGCTACCGCCTGTTCGCCTGCGGCTTTGCGATGCTGGCCATCGCGGCGCTGTGGCTGTTCCTGGAAAAGACCCCCTATGGCGCCATCATCAAGGCTGGCGCCCACGACAGCGAGATGGTGCGGGCGCTCGGCATCAATCTCGCTCGGCTGCGGGCCGGCGTCTTTGCGCTGGGCGTGGCGCTGGCGGCGCTGGCGGGGGTCGTGATGGCGCCGATCTGGGGCATCCGGCCGCAGGTCGGCGTTGACGCGGTGGTGCCGGCTTTTCTGGTCATCGTGCTGGGCGGCGTCGGTTCGCTGTGGGGCGCGGTGGCCGCCGGGTTGTTGATCGGCATGGTTGTCGGCCTGACCGGCGCCTTTGCGTCGGAGTGGTCGATGCTGTCGATGTACCTGCTGTTCATCGGCGTGATCACCTTCCGCGCACGTGGCCTCTGGGGCCGCAAGAGCGTTCTGGACAATTGAGAAGCTGTGAACAAGCCCGACACGCCCGCTCATCCCTCGGCTGCGCGAAATTCATTCGCTGCTTCTGAGGCAACCTCACTTGAAGACAAGGTGGCGCTCGTCACCGGCGCTGGCGGCACGATGGGTCGCGCCGTCGTCGATGCCCTGGTGGCACAGGGTTGCCGCGTGGCCATGGTGGACATGCGTGCGGCGTCGATGGTCGATGCGTCCGCCTGCCATGGCGGGCGCGTGATGGCGCTGGTCTGCGACATCCGCGACGCGTCCGCGGTGACGCTGGCGCATGGCCGCGTCGTCGACGCCTGGGGCGCGGTCGCGATTCTCGTCAACAACGCCGGTGTGCTGAGCAACGACAAGATCGAAGCCACCACGCCCGAGGCCTGGCGCAACGTGATGGCGGTGAACATCGACGCCGCGATGTTCTGGTCGCGCTGTGTCGTACCGGGCATGAAGGCGGCACGCTGGGGCCGCATCGTCAACGTCGGTTCGCTCGCCAGCAAGACGGGCGGGCTGACGGCGGGCACGGCCTACGCGGTCTCGAAGGGCGCAATCGCCGCGCTGACGTTCTCGCTGGCGCGCGAGCTGGCACCGCACGGCGTCACGGCAAACGCCGTCGCGCCGGCATACGTTCGCACGCCGATGGTGACCGAGGCGCTCACGGAGCCGCAGCGCCTGGCCCTGCTCCAGCAAATTCCCGTCGGTCGCTTCTGCGAGCCTGAGGAATTCGCACATGTCGTGCGCTTCCTCGTGTCGCCGCTGTCAGGCTTCGTCACCGGCGAGATCATCGATCTCAACGGTGGCCTGCACATGGACTGATGATCCCCGCACCCCTTTCACCGCACCCGATGCGCGCGCCCACCTCGTTCTCGCTTGCCGGCCGCGTGGCCTTCGTCCCCGGTGGTTACGGCGATATCGGCCGCGCCGTGGCGTGGCAGCTGGCAGACGCCGGTGCCGCCGTGGCCGTGGCCGGGCGCGACGCCGGCAA
>JALYUN010000333.1 GCA_030853725.1 Pseudomonadota bacterium
GGCGACTTCCACAACCACACCACCTGCTCCGACGGCTCGATCTCGGTGCAGAAGCTGATCAAGAAGGCTACCGACACCAACGACGGCTGGGGTCTGGACTGGTTCGTCCAGGCCGGCCACGGCGGCAACGGCAATCGCAACTGCACGCTGCTCGAAGACGAGTCGCTGGCCACGCCCGCCTACCCTTACGTCGCCGGCCAGGGGCCGAACACGACCTGGGCGCAGAGCATCGGCGCCGCGGCCGTCAAGGGCAACGTCGGCGGCACCAACACGACACCGCTCGCCACCCAAGCCGACCCGCGCATGTGGCGCTGGCAGTCGATTCAGGAGTTCTCGTATCCCGTTACCGAATACCTCACCAACCTGAAAGGCGTGCCGGTCTTCATGGGCATGGAGTCGGTGGTTCCGGGCCACGAACACACCTCGATGTCGATCATCACCGGCCAGTTGCCGGAACTCGCGAAGACCGCCGATGTCCCCGCCGAAACCCGCAGCCGCAAGGCCCAACCGAATGCCTACGTGGCGGCCGGCAACGCCACCGCGCTGTCGAAATGGAGCTACTGTTTCGACCGCGGCGACACCGACAACAGCCGCGGCGGCGGCCAGAACTGGGAGTGCTCGGTGCCCGGAAGCAACAGCAGCGCCGACCCGAGCTGGTCGGCCCTGGCGGCCAAACTGATGCCCGCCGGCGGCGCCGGTACCGGTGTGCGTGGCCACCTGAAAACCGTCGAAGCCGTGAAGTGGATGGCGGCCTACCACCCCGATGGCAGCTACTACGTGCCGGCCCACCTGGAACGTGCCGGCCCGTTCAACCCGGACGGCAACAACGGCTTCAATGTGGAGCACTTGCGAAACTTCAACAACGCCGGTCCGCGCATCGCCTTCGGCTTCGAGACCCAGCCGGGCCACGGCGCTTCACAGAACCGCGGTGAATATTCGCCCGAGCGCAACAGCATCGGCGGCGTGCAGGTGGATTCGGTCGGCGGCACCACCTACGGCGGTACCGGCGTCTATGGTGCGCAGATCGGCGGGGTTTGGGACGCGCTGCTCGGTGAGGGGCGCAACTACTGGTTCTTCGCCAGCTCCGACTGGCACAACCGCGGCCAGTTCGGCGCCGACGACCGCCGCACCACGCAAGACTTCCAGCCCGGTGAATACCAGCGCAACTACACCCTGGTGCGCAACGGCAGCGGCAGGATCAAGCCGCAGACGATCGTCGACGGCCTGCGCAGCGGCAACAACTTCGCCGCCAGCGGGCAGTTGATCGACCGCCTGGCCTTCATCGCCTGCGCTTCCTACAAAGGGCCGGGCGCGCGCAGCAATGCCGCGGTCGAAGCATTGGCGTTGAACGCGGCACGCAACGACACCGACATCGACGTCGCCGGCTGCGCCACCATGGGCGAGAAGCTGGTGGTGCGCCCGGGCGCCGAGATCGTGGTGGCGATCGTGGTGCGCGACCCGTCGGGCAGCAGCAACTCGCCCTACACCTTCAACAACCCCTCCCTGAGCCAGGTCGGCATCAGCCAGGCGCTGAACCAACCGGCGCTGGACCACATCGACGTGATCCGAGGCATGGTCAGCGGCTACAAGACGCCAGGCGCTGCGGACTACGCCGGCCAGTGGCCCAACACCTGGCTGCAGAACCCGGACCTGGCAACGGTGCCGGCCGCAGCCAAAAACACCACGGCGGCCCTCATCAAGACCTTCACCGGCGGGCAGGCGAGCGGCTGGACAACGGCCGGCAACGACCTGCTGAAGATGAGCTTCCGTCTGCCGGCGGTCGTGGCTTCGCAGTACTTGCGGCTGCGTGGCACCAACCTGCCGCCGAGCGTGCCCTTCGAGACCGACGCCGACGGCAACCCGCTGGCCGACATCCACACCAACGCCAGCACACTCGCGAACCTGCGGATTCCCTGCAACGTGACCGGAACCACGCAGTTCGACGGCTGCCCGTCGCACCTGGGCACGGTCAACGGCCAGAAATACGTGAGCTTCGATGTGGCGGCCTGGGCCGACCTGTGGTTCTACAGCAACCCGATCTACGTCGAAGTAACTGGCGCTACCGCAGTTGCCGGGGTCCAGTAATTCGACGATCCGGTTAAGCCGGGACGGTGGCGGCCCGGCCGCCACCTTGGGCGCCGCGCGAGATCGCGCAGCGCGTTTTTCATTGGCGAGGTTCCATCCATGACGACCCTTCATTCGCCGCCGCCGACCCCTCTGTCACAAGGCACCGTAGTGGCCGAGCGCGTTACGCAGCGCCGCCCTGACCCCGGCTCATTTCCCGTCTGGCTGCGCGAGCCACTGCTGCACTTCCTGGTGATCGGCGCGCTGCTGTTTGCCGTCGACCACTTCCTGATCACACGCAAGGACGACCCGAAGACGATCGTCGTCGGCGCCGATGTCACGAGCGAGATTCGGCGGCTGTTCAAAAAGGCCAGCCAGCGTGACCCCGACGCGGCCGAACTCGAAGCCCTGCAGCAACGCTGGATCGACAACGAAGTGCTGTACCGCGAAGGCCTGGCGATGCAGGTCGACCGCGGCGACACCGCCATCCGCGACCGCGTCATCTTCAAAGCCCTGAGCGTGATCGACGCGAGCGTCAAATTGCCGCCCATCGACGACACCCAACTGCGCGCCTGGTTCGAGAGCCGCCGCGCCAAATACGAAGAGCCGGCCCGCTTCGACTTTCGCGAAGCGGTGCTGCGCGGCGACACCAGCGAGTCGGCGGTGCGCAGCTTCGCCGCCGCGCTCAACACCGACAATGCCAGCGACGCCAAGGCCGGCTTGCGCGTCTTCAGGAGCCGCCCGCAACAGAACCTGGTGCAAAGCTACGGCGCTGACTTCGCTGCGCAGCTGGCAGCCGCAGCGCCGGGCGAATGGCGCGCGCTGTCCAGCAGCGGGGGCTGGCGCGCGGTGCGGCTAGACGCGCTCTCGGCGCCAAAGCCGGCGGTGTTCGAAGCGCTGCGCAATGTGGTGCTGCAAGACTGGACCGACATCACACTGGCCGGGCAGCGGACCGCGGCGGTGCGGGCGATGGCCGGCAAGTACACCATTGTCACCGGCAGTGCCGCTGACAGCGCGGCTGCGAGGACCCCATGAAGCGGCTGACCCGCTGGTGGCTAGAGCTCGGGCTCGGGTTCGTGTTGGCGCTGATGTTCGGCGCTGCCCACGCACATGAAATGACACTGGCCGAAATGCAGGTGCGGGAAACCGCGCCAGGTCAGTTCCTGTGGCTGTGGACAGCCACCAACGAACTGGCGCCCGGCAAAGACCTGCAACCGCAGTGGCCCGAAGGCTGCACCGCCGACCAGAACACCTTGCGCTGCGGGCCCGGCGGGTTGCAGGGCAACCTGGCGATGTCAGGCATCGGCAAGGCCTACTCGGCTGCACTCGTCAAGATCGCATGGCTCGACGGCCAGACCCGCGTCTACACCCTGACGCCGAGTCAACCCAGCGTGCAGCTCTACGGCGCAGCCGACGACCCGCGCGGCAGGGCGGCCATCGTCTCGGCTTACGGGGTGCTGGGCATCGAGCACATCCTCTCGGGCGTCGACCATCTGTTGTTCGTTGCCGGCTTGCTGTTCCTGGTGGGCTTTCGGCGCCAGCTTTTCTGGACCATCACCGCCTTCACGCTCGCCCACAGCCTGACGCTGGCGAGCGCGGCAATGGGTTGGCTGACCTTGCGTTCGCCACCGGTGGAAGCCTGCATCGCACTGTCGATCGTGCTGGTGGCGGCCGAATCGCTGCACCGGCGGCCGACGCTCGCGCGGCGCTGGCCGGCGTTGTTGGCCTTCGGATTCGGCCTGGTCCACGGGCTCGGCTTCGCCGGCGCGCTGTCGGCCATTGGTCTGCCGCAGCAGCATCTGGCGATGGCGCTGCTCGGCTTCAACCTGGGGGTCGAGATCGGTCAACTGTTGGCGGTCGGCTGCGCGGCGTTGTTGGTGCATACGCTGCGCCGCGCCTATGCCGGGTGGGCTCCACTGATGCGGAGCCCGGCGCTGTACGCGATCGGTTCGCTGGCCGCCTATTGGTCGCTGACGCGGATGGTGGCGATCGGCAGCTGACGGTCGGTGGCCGGGGAGTCTGCGCTCAGGGTGGTGCGAGCGTGAAGCCGTCGAAGTCGGCGTGCGACACCTGCAGCAGCGCCTCGAAGTCGACCGCAGCACCGCCTTCGATCGCGAACAGGCAGCTCAGCGTGACTTCGCCATCTTCGAAGCGCGACTTCGTCTTGCTGCCTTCGGCGCACGGCAGGGCAGCCTGGTTCAGGCTCGCCGCCAGCGACAGCATCGTGTCGTCGTGGCTACCAGAGAAGCGCGCGGTGAACCGTTGTGGCTGATCTGGCGGGCCGGGTGGCAGGTGGCAGCGCACACGCTGCGACTCCCAGGTCGGCGCATCGACCGTGCAACGGGCGTCCGTTACGCGAGGCGCGGCCGAAACCGAACCCGACAACGCCATGGCCGTGGCGAACAATGAAGCGCAGAGCAGGCGAGACATGGCGGCTGGAGGGTCCGGGTTTGGGTGTCCGCAAGCGGTGGGCACGCGCGGCCGGGACAGCGCCTGGCCAGACCGGTCATGGTGCGACGCTGCGATGACGAGCGCGTGACGGTCGCGCGCGGCCGTTGCGTTCGAAACGGATGCGAGGTCCGCTAAGATTTATTTTTCTACAGCGACGAGGCACGCACCATGAAACTCCTGAATCGAAGTGGCGCAGCTTGTCTTCTGAGCATCGTTCTGGGGTTCGGCTTCGGCCCGTCTCGTGCCGCAGACAGCAGCCCCGAACCCTATGGCTCTGCGAAATTCTCGCCTTACGGCGACATCAATTCGTTGAAGCAGCTCAAGTCGGTCTGGGACTGGTCTTTCGAAGACCCGGCTCAGGCAGACGTTTCAATGAACTTCATCGGTGCGCTGCTGCGTGCCACGCAGGAATTCGGGCCCACCGAGATCGATCCGATCAAGACGGTGGTGGTGTCCCACGGGCCCGAAGTCGTGATCTGGGCCAAGAAGAACTACGGCAAGTACAAGAAGATCGTCGACCGGGCCGCGAGCCTCAGCCAGCAAGGCGTGCGCTTCGAGATCTGCCGCAACGACGCGGCCGCACTCGGCTTCAAGCCCGAAGATCTTCACGGCTTCGTGCATGTGATTCCGGCGGGTCCCTATGCGCTGGTGTATTGGCAAAACAAGGGCTACGCCTACGTGGCGGGTGGCAGCAGCAAAGCGGTCAAGCCTGTCACCGAATTCAACAAGATGGATCTGGGCGACCAAAAATAGCGGCCGGGCTCGATCTCATCAGATGTGACAGCCCTGGGTCTGACAGATAGCGGCCCTGAAGCCCCGACCGCCCCGCCGTCGAGCGCCCAGACCTGCTGTTGCTAGCGTTGCAGTTTGCCGGCGAACACCACCGGCCCGGTCGGCACGCCGGTCGGTGAACCACCCGGTGGCTCGATGCTGACGGCCAATGCGTCGGTGTCGCCTTGCAGCAGCGTGGGCGGCAGTTGATCGCGCCGCAGCACGGTGGCGCCGTCGGCTGAAATCAGCCCGAGCGAGTGGGGCGAGCCCGCCGCCGGCACCGCCCAGAGCTGCAACCTCCGCTGCGGTGCCAGCGCCACCGGCGTGAGCGTGCGCGTGACCAACGCATGGCCGTCACCGCTGACGCTCGCAACGATGGTGCCGACACCTGCCGGGTCGGCGCCGGTGGCTTGCAGCACCACCACGATCGGCGCCAGCACCGGCTGCGGCTGGCCCGCCAGCACCGCCAGGCCCACCACAGCGGCCAACGCAACCGCACTGACGGCCCGCCACAGGCCGAGCCGTTGCCAGATTGAAACTGGCGCCCGCGAACTAGGTGCCGCCGCCGGCCACAGTCGCGACTCGATGCCGCGCCAGACCCGCGCCGGTGGTGCTACTTCGGGCAGCACATCCGTCAACGGCATCAGGCGCTGTTGCCAGTCGCGCACGGCTTGCTGCAACGCCGGGTGGCCCGGCAGCAGCGCTTCGAAACGACGGCGCGCGCCGCCACGCAACGTGCCGGCGACATACTGCGCGCCCAGAGCGTCGGCCAGGGGGGAGCGTCCGTAGTCCATCTAGCGCGCTCCCTTGTCGGTTCGCCCGGTTTCGGGTCCGGCGCCATCCGGCCCTGGCGCGCTTGCACCATCGCGCAGCACGGCCCGGTCCAGGCAGCGCCGCAGCGCCATCAAGGCCCGCCGCACCCAGCTCTTGACGGTGCCCAGCGGCTCGCGCA